>JAKRWB010000059.1 GCA_022353185.1 ANME-2 cluster archaeon
AAAAATTGAAACTATTTTAGAATATGGGTAGATATAATGTTTAGATGTTATTCTCAATGATGCATAGGTGCTACATCAAGTCAACCACCCGGCTCTCAGGAGCCGACTTAACTCCCCACAGCGCTACGCTAACGTGGGGAGCATGACTAAAGTTATGCATGAAAAAGAGAGGATGCACAAATGAATATACGTGATACAAAAACATATAGGGAAAAAGCAGCTAAATTTAAAGAGGGTAAAGTATGTGAGTGGTGTAGTTCATCTATTGACTTACATGTTCATCACCCACAGGAGTTATTTCCCACGCCAGAACAAATACGGAATTTAATGTATGCGATAGCATATTCTAAATTTAAAGATCACTATGAACAGCAACATATTAAAAACGGGAAATCTTTCGAAACTGGTAGACATAAACACGAAGGGCGTACTTTTTATCATCCAATATCAACACAACACAAATTTGAATATGATATATCCACAGAAATCATTCAATATAAACTACCTACACCAACTAAAAAGGATATGGAACAGTTCAAACTAAAATATAATAAATTTTTAGAAGATAATAATGTCAAGTATCAGATTGAAGCTAAAATTAAAGAAGCTGACAAACGATATGTTTCGTTAGAAGGTGCGGTCGTTATCTGTAAACGCTGTCACCATGCAACTCATAAAGATATGGATTTATGTCCGATATGTAAGCAAAAATATAAAAAAAAGAAATATCAAACATGTTTCGATTGCTTGCCACAAAAAAAGAAAACAGAAATAGAAGAATTTAAAAATTTTGAAAAGCAGTGGTGTGGTCATAAATGATGCATAGGTGCTACACGAAGTCACGGTATACCACGGACAAATGTCCACGGCCTGTATATAGCGATTTTAGGGATTATTCCCCTTTACCATTGACATTAAATTCACCTAGAACACAAACTATATTTACGAGGGGATATGAACCCAGGTATACCTGCGCCCTAAAAATCCAAGAGGTTGAGTCTGTGGAGAAAGAGCTATAGTATGAAAAACTGTTGTGTAATTTAAAGGCTTCGATTTGTTACACTGCGGTCAAGATCAGGCAAGACGTGAAGCCCAGGGAAGCCACCTGAGTATACCCCGTCGTAAGTTTTACCCGGTTCAATCCTTTATATAATTGGTATATTTATTTCCATATTATACAATAAAATATGGAGCAAAATCTCTATTTTTAACCATGATATAAATAAAATCAGATCTCCTCAGGATTGAGTAGAAAAATATTGAACCGGATTTACATAACCGGATTTACATGATAGTGCATGCCACTTACATTTCATTCAGTCTATCGATCCAGGTAATAGAAAGGTAAGGGAAAGCAACATCATTAGACACAGATTCCACTGATTAACACAGATTATGGATAATATGGAAATGAGATATATGGAAAATTATAAACATCAGGATATTACTGAAAAAATTATCGGAGCCGCATATAAGGTGCACAACACACTTGGTTCAGGTTTTTTAGATAAAGTTTATCAAAATTCTCTGGCTATTGAACTGCGATCATTTGATTTTTTGTTTGATATTGAGAAACCCATTAAGGTATACTACAGGGGAGAAATTGTTGGAGATTATATTGCTGATATCAGTGTCGACGGTAAAGTAATTCTTGAAATTAAGGCTATTAAGGAATTATCAAGTATCCATGAGGTCCAACTTGTTAATTATCTTAAAGCCACAGGTATTGAAGTTGGGCTTCTAATAAATTTTGGAAAATCCGTTCAAATAAAACGTCGTGTAATGGATGTAAAATAAACAAATTGACATTAAATCTGTGTAAATCAGTGAAATCTGTGTCTAAAAAAAATAATACAATACAACTGATGTTACCCACACTATGTTAAAGAGAAACATAAAATCGATATGTAAATAGTAAAACACAAAAACTATTTCACATAATCCGCCTATGACAAATCATGCTTGAAGTTGAAGAACTCTGTGGGATAGTAGAGGTCATGGCAGTCGCATCAGATGATGAGATTACAGTGGTAGTACAGGAACTGGCATATATGAGAAATGAAGATGTGCCAAAACCCGATGACCTGCAAGACCTTATCAAGTTAGCCTTAAAATCACACTGGCTCGAAACTGTACCCCAGACAGCCGTATGTAACGGTCCTAAAGGAGAAATAATCTATATTGCCGGACCAGCTGCCTTTGGCATGGTACCTGCCGAGTTATGTGAGATCATGGATATTATTGAATTTGAAGGGTGCCGGTCCATCGATTGGGAGATTGTAGCATCCAGGATTACTTCCAACCTTTCACGACAGGTGAAACGGCTGGAGATAATGGTAGAAGACACAGCCGATGGTACGGTTAAGCTTGATACAGCGGAAGCACAGTACAGTGAACTGTTCAACGTGTATTATGATTATGATTTTTGGCTGCCCGATGGTCTGCCGGAAATAGGTGCTGCTCTGGAAAAGGTCAGCTCAAGGTTGAATGCAATTAAAGAAAGTGAATAATGAATGGATTAATGAATGGATAATGACCGAGGTATATAATTGTCAGATAATAATGTTCGCTACCTGTTAGGCAATAATGCAATCGCATTGGCCATAAATGAATGCAATACCGATGTAGTGGCAGGCTACCCCGGAACCCCGTCATCCGAAATTATCGAATACCTGGCCCGGATGAAGCCAAAAGGTCATGTTGAATGGTCTGTTAACGAGAAAGTTGCCATGGAAGTTGCTATCGGTGCATCGTGGACAGGTGGGCGCAGCGTAGCTACCATGAAACATGTTGGCCTAAACGTGGCATCTGACCCATTCATGACCCTTGCATATACAGGCGTCAAGGGCGGCATGCTCGTAATCTCTGCTGATGACCCTGGGTGCCACTCATCCCAAAACGAGCAGGACAGCCGCAGGTATGCTGCATTTGCGCAGGTACCATGCCTGGACCCGGCCACGCCCCAGGAAGCTTACGATATGATAGCCTTCGCATTTGAATTCTCTGAAATGTTTGAAACCCCTGTGGTGTTCCGGCCCACAACGAGAATATGCCATGGTAAGTCAGATATCAAGTTGCAGACCTCGGCACCAACTGAGCATGAGATAGGATTTGAGAAGGTCCCCCAGCGCTGGGTAATGCTGCCGGCCCATGCAAGGGTGCGCCACCAGGTCTTGATCGACAAGCAGGAAGAGATGGCAGCAGCCCTTGAGACCTCACAATGGAACCGGCTGGAAATGGTGGAGGGTGCCAGGCTGGGTATTATTGCTTCGGGTGTGGCATCGGTATATTCAAAGGAAGCCATTAACAGGCTCGGTGTAAAAGCATCATACCTTAAGATCGGCGCATACCCCGCTCCAACCGGGCTTATCAGGGAACTGGCAGGTTCAGTGGAGAAGATACTGGTTATTGAGGAACTGGAACCTGTAGTTGAGGAAATTGTCAGGACAATTACGAGCGGTATGGAGGTTGAGATACATGGTAAAGATGTCATACCAAGATACGGCGAACTGGACCTGGGAACTGTTGAACTTGCAGTTGCTGGTGCGGCCGGTTTGGATTACACAGGTTATACAGCTCCGGGAACTGATATTGAACTCCCGAACCGCCCTCCGGTAATGTGTCCGGGCTGCCCTCACAGAGGCTCTTACTATGCCATGAAAAAAGCCTTTGGTAAGGATGCCATCTTCCCAGGTGATATCGGGTGTTATACCCTGGGTGTCCAGATGGGGACGATGGATACCTGCCTGTGCATGGGTGCAAGCATAACTGTCAGCGCAGGGATCTACCATGCGGGCGAGACTAAACCCATCTGCTGTTCTATCGGAGACTCTACATTTTTACATACCGGAATTCCGGGGCTACTGAATGCTGTTTATAACAGCGCAGATATTACTGTCACTATACTGGATAACAGGACTACTGCCATGACCGGGCACCAGCCTAATCCCAGCACTGGATTGACTGTACTGGGCGATGCCACTTTTATGGTGTCATTAGAGGACATCTCGCGGGCATGCGGTGTGGAGTTGGTCCTGACCACTGACCCATTTGACATCGCAACTACCATTGATACTTTCAAACAGGCAAAAGAGCATAAAGGAACTTCAGTGGTCATCTCAAAACAGGAATGCATCATTACTGCCCGCAGAAGGGGAATAAAGCTTACGCCTTTTTGTGTGGACAGGGATGAATGCCGTGGCTGTAAAGCCTGTATCAAGTTCGGCTGTCCTGCCATTGAATTCGACCCGCCGGAGGCTGAAGGTGAAAAAGGTCATTCAAGGATTGGTAACCTGTGCGTGGGATGCGGGGTATGTGCGCAGGTCTGTCCATTCAATGCTATTAGTGAGGTGGAGACATGACCGAGTTCGACCTAGTTATTGTAGGAGTGGGCGGCCAGGGTGCCATACTTGCATCTGATATTGTGGGTAAGGCTGCTGTGAATGCAGGTATGCCGGTCATGGCCGCGGAAACTCATGGTATGGCCCAGCGCGGTGGTTCGGTGGAGAATCATGTAAGACTGGATTGCAGGTACGGCTCACTGATACCCCGGGGCAGGGCCGATGCAGTGCTGGCCCTTGAACCGGCTGAAGCATTACGAGCTGTGGATTACCTGTCGCCTGATGGGGTGATTGTGGTAAACACGAACCCTTTGCTGCCGATTACTGTGCTTTCAGGCAGTGCTGATTATCCTGCTGTTGACGATATGTTGTTAGAACTTCAGGGACGGTGCAAACGGCTGGTGGCAGTGGATGCAGATTCACTTGCCGTCCAGGCAGGACATCCCCTGACCACTAATGTGGTCATGATAGGTGCAGTTTCCAGTTTCCTGCCTCTGGATGTGCAAAGTCTTGAAGATAGTATTAGCAGCCTCGTCCCGCCAAAAACCGTGGATGTGAACTTAGCGGCATTCAGGCTGGGAAGGAAAGCTGCAGACACCACCGATTGAATAAAGTTAAGTAATTCCAATCTATTGAGATATCATCAATTCGAACATATAAACATACAAACAACCAATCATCATATTCACCAAACCGGAGAGCTCAGATGTACACCCAGAACTGTATCCAGTGCGACGCCAAATACACCCCTGAAGAGATTTTATATACCTGTCCAAAATGCAGTGGTCTGCTTGAGATAATCTATGACTGGTCAGGCCAGTCCATCAGCAGGAAAGACTTTGAAGGCATACCTCTGTCATTATGGAAATACAAAGCACTCCTGCCTGTTGAGCGAGAGCCAGTGACCACCAATGAGGGTGGTACACCACTGTACAAGTGTGAACGCCTGGGCGAATCTTTTGGAACCGGAACATTTTATGTGAAACATGAAGGATTAAATCCTACAGGTAGTTTCAAGGACCGCGGCATGACCGTGGGTGTGTCCAAGGCTCTGGAATTGGGAATGAAAACGGTAGCATGTGCGTCTACTGGCAATACCTCGGCCTCACTGGCCATATACGGTGCCAAGGCAGGCATTCCTGTAGTGGTATTGCTGCCAGCTGGTAAGGTTGCCATGGGCAAGGTGGCCCAGGCAATAATGCACGGTGCCAAGGTGCTGAGCATTAAAGGTAACTTCGATGATGCCCTGAAACTTGTAAGGGACCTGTGTGACAACGAAGGGTTCTATTTGCTCAACTCGATAAATCCATACCGTCTTGAGGGGCAAAAGACCATTGCCTTTGAGATAGTGGACCAGCTGGGCTGGGAAGTGCCTGACAGAGTAGTTTTGCCGGTAGGCAATGCCGGAAATATCACAGCCATCTACAAGGGATTCAAGGAATTCTATGAACTGGGCCTGACTGATAAGATACCAAAGATGACAGGTATACAGGCTGAAGGGGCGTGTCCGGTTGTGAACGCATTCAAGCAGAGATTGAATGATATCATACCCGTTTCCAATCCTGAGACCGTGGCCACTGCTATCAGGATTGGCGACCCGGTCAATGCAATAAAGGCATTGAGGGCCATATACCAATCAGGCGGACTGGCAGAGTCGGTGTCTGATGAGGAAATTATAGCGGCCCAGAAGGACCTGGCCCGGATTGAGGGTATTGGCGTGGAACCAGCAAGTGCATCCTCTGTGGCAGGTTTCAGGAAACTGTTTGGTATGGGTATCATTGAACCTGGCGAAACCGTGGTTTGCGTTACCACCGGACATCTGCTCAAGGACCCTGAAGAGGTATTGAGTATATGTGAAAGCCCTATTGAAGTGGAAGCTACTGCGGAGTCTGTGCGTAAGGCTGTATTTTCATAGTATTTATTTAATAAGATAGACATGTTTAAATATTTTGACTTTTCTATAAGTTTATAAAGTAATTTATTTTTCATCTGAGGGGATGGAACATATATGATAGAACGAAAAGATATTCAAGGAACCATAGTTTTTATTGACCACGATAATGGAGAAATCCATTTTTCTGACAGATCAAATATTATCAAATTACCATCAGTTGATGGACAGTTGTATGGGTTGGATGATTTATTTTCAGAATCTACATTTGAAACTTTTATAGTACCAAGCAGCATGGCTGGTGAAGGGTGTGCCGATGAGCGCATAACAGTAAAGGAGCCGGAACCTGAACAGTCACCTAAATATGTAGCTGATGAAACATTCTATAATTCCATTGATACTTCGGTTGTACGAAATTTTATGGGAAATAGGTTTGAAAGTTACAAACCAATGGATAAAGCTGCAGGTTATGATGAAGTGCTCGCTTCTGAAAATGATCGGATGATTGCAGAAAATATTGTAAATACCACCTATGCCGATGTTCTGCTATATATTACATCCAAGAAGTTGATAGATAAGGGACAGATATTGGAAAATATCGAATGCGGCGAAGATATACTTGACAATCTGTTAACACACGGATTGTTAAAAGAGAATTATAAGGGCGAACTATACTTCACATTCAAAGGCCTGGTGGTCAGGCGTAACCTCGAAAGTGCCTGTAGTATTGAAAATGTGCAAATTCCTGCCCAGCCAATAATGGCATAGGTTTTTAAAACCTTAAAAAGAAAAAAAAGTGAGACCAGAGGTCTCACTTTACTATATCGTGCAGATTGAACTTGTACGGACCCAGGTTTCCACCGAAGTTGCCTGCTGAGATCTTTTTGACACCGGGTATCATTACCGCGGCCTTGATACCTGCCAGCATTGCTTGTGAGATGACCTTCTCATCCAGTCCGTTGATAACGATCTCGTAGATACCGTTCACATCAGCTGGTACATTGCTGCCCTCCACCTTGTTCTTGATACTGGGTGAGAACTTCTCATTGCTGGTGGCGTTTAAGAACTTATAATTGTTGGCCCCGACCTTTGAACCGCTTGCAACTATGCCGCCCGGGAATGGGGTAATGACACCATCCACTTTGGCTATAGCATCAACAGCCGACTCGGCTGCGGCTAATGCTGCCATCTGGTTTTCAGCTAGCATAAAGAAATTGCCACCTGCAATTCCGGTCACTGCACCGATACTGTGCTCTGTGATGAAGTCTCCTTCCATCATAGGTATCCTATAGGCTCTTCGACCGCCAACTTCTATCTCTTCTTCCATCCCGTCCCCGAAAAATTTAAGCTTACCACCTGTGTCAAGTTGTTTCTCTGCGTCGGGAAGACCATTGTACATATGAGCAGTAGGAGCTGGTAATACGCAATCACCTAATCTGCTCATAAGCTGTCCTTCGAGACCTTTGAAACCGAACGTACATATCTGGATATATACTCCGGGTCTGCCGTCAGGGGTCTCGTCTCCTCCAACGATCTTTTCTATACCACCTTCTGCCGGACAGTGGATAACTGATGTTCCGAATCCTGTGGCTTCTCTAGCTGCTACAAGGGCCCAGCGCTCGGTGGCTCCGGTAATAAGTACCCTTGCAATCTTTATTGGGAATGCTTCT
>JAKRWB010000662.1 GCA_022353185.1 ANME-2 cluster archaeon
TCGCGGACCGCCAAATCGCTCTGCGATTTACCGGGTCATATGCCCCTCCGGGCCCTATGACGCCAGAGGTTATCTGCCACCCTGAAAATAAGGGAAAAGGTGCAGCTCTGAAGACGGGGTTTGCGGCAGCCAGCGGCGCAGACATCATTGTTACCATGGACACGGACGGCCAGCACAACCCTGCCGAGATCCCTGTACTTGTTGCACCCATTTTATCGGGTGAAGCAGATATAGTGAACGGCAGCCGGTATCTGGATGGAAAGGACAGGAATACTCCTTTGTACCGCAGGGTTGGACAGAAGGTGCTTGATACGTTTTCGAACATTAACTCAAGGCTTGATATCACTGATACCCAGAGCGGCTTTCGGGCCTATGCGGGCAGCGTGGTTCCTGCGTTCAAGTTCAGGAATAACGGGTTCGGCATCGAGAGCGAGATGCTGAACGATGCTGCCAATGCGGGCCTCAGGGTGAAGGAGGTGGAGATAGGGGTGCGGTATGATGTGGATTGTTCGACCGAGCATCCGGTAAGCCACGGGCTGCGGGTGCTGGTGAAGGTGCTGTATGATATGGAGCTGAGGCGGCCGCTGTTTTATTTTACTGCGCCGGGGATGGTGATGGGGACTGTGGGTGTCATATTGGGACTCATTTTTTTGCAGAGATTTTATCTTGGACAGAGTTTGAGTTTCGGGCCGACATTGTTGATGATCATGCTGACGATGTTAGGGACTTTTATGAGCTTTACCGGGATCATATTGCATACGATGTCCAGGTTGATCAACGAATCAAGAAAAAATTGAGATGATAATCACGTGAAACTGGCAATAATACTGGGCACCCGCCCCGAGATAATTAAGATGTCCCCTGTTATCAGGGAGTGCGAACATAAGAATCTTGATTATTTTATTCTTCATACAGGCCAGCATTATTCCTATAATATGGACAGGGTATTTTTTGAACAGCTTGAACTGCCTGAAGCAAGATATAACCTGGATGTCGGGTCTGGTCAAAAATCCTCCCTGGGGTCGGATTTTCTAAACTTCCCCTCCTCCGGAGCATCAGGCAATCACGGCGAACAGACCGGAAAGATCCTGGCAGGGATAGAGCAGGTGCTCATGAAGGAGAAGCCTGACGCTGTGCTGGTGCAGGGTGATAC
>JAKRWB010000663.1 GCA_022353185.1 ANME-2 cluster archaeon
ATTCTATGGTGATTTTCACGTCTTTTTTGGTAATTTTTGACCTGAAATCGATGACGTTTATACTGTGTTGTGAATCAAATGCTTTGATAACCCTTTTACCTTCCTTGACCAGTACGGACACTGATTCATATAACTTAATATTAGATTCAGGCTCTTTATATGGAACCGGTTTTTTTATGACATCTTCCGGTAGTACAGGTTTTTCAGGTATGACATGGGGTTTTTCCTGAACTGGTACCGTTGAAGATACAGTGGATGGTGCCGGTTCTGGCTTGACTTCAGGTACGTCATCAGATTCCAATTCTCTGATAATTTCTTTATAAGAAAGGGGTTTTTCAACTTCAGGTCGGGTAGGTTCTATAACAGGTGCAGGCCGCGTTTCCTCTTTTTTAACAGCTGGCTCTGGTTTTTGATTTTGTGTTTCCTTAATGACGGGCTCTTTGCGCCCAAAACCACCGGGCTCACCAGATGGCCTTTCTGCGCGAGGAATACCTGTTCCGGATTTATCTTTCCCTTTTACTGGTAACTCGTGTGACTTCTTTATACCTGCTTTGGCCAGTGACATCCCACTTTCAACCACAGAATACCTCACATCACCTAAACGTCTGCGACCGAGACTAATACCTGCATCTATTGCCAAAAACGAGAGGATAAGTATCAGGATTATAACAAAAAAACCAATGCCCTGATTAGCTTCAAGCCATCCCAGTCCTATATGTGTAGCATCAAGTATGTACAGCAGGAGTCTTAACACGATATAACCAATAAAAATGGTGCTTATCAGATGTAAAACGTTCCTGACTAAGGGATTGGCCAGCGTTTCATTTACTTTTACATTTGTCCCGGTCATCTAATCACGTTTCCTGCCTATGATATACAGTGCAATCAGTGCCATTAATGCACTCAATGCCTGGAATCCGGGTACTTTTTCTTTCCATAACCCTGTCCATGTGACCAATATGTCGATGGGGAGTTATTTCAGGTATGGCAGTTGGCGTAATAGTCTGGGTAGGCATCTTTTCCCAGTCCCTGGTGTTCTCATTGTAGCGATAAAAGCTGATTGTGTTCAATATGATACCTCCTGAACCCATGATCTGTCAACCTCTTCATTAACGGTCTGACCGGAGCCGGCATCGGCGATTGGAGATGCGGCAACATTAGCTATACCAACCCCCACTGTGATAAATAAAAACAATATTCCAACAATTAATAAATGTAATCCCCTCAATTTTTATCCCCTCAATTTTAAGTACAATATTCTATTTAGTAAAATTTTGTTTGTATCCGATACCCTTTTTAAAATTCGAATGTATCGAAAAATGTGGGATTACCTGTAGTTGGGTACCATCTGACTATTCCCTCAAACAGATAGTAAATTTCCAACCCCGGATTGGCTGTATCTATATATTTAGACCCTGACATTATGGTTTTCATAGGCTACACCCACTCAAAATTAGCCGACCGTGCTTGATTACACTTGGATTTTTGTAGCC
>JAKRWB010000060.1 GCA_022353185.1 ANME-2 cluster archaeon
AAGAATTTTAAATATTCTCCTTCAGTAACTAACACTTTTTGTCACATTCGTCATTCAATCAGCAATTTGAACCTTTAAACATTAAACATACGACCCTGCCACAGCATCCTTTGTGGCCGGGTGTGTAGTGGCGTGGAGTTTGGGTCAACTATTTTTGCCTCTTGGTTTAATTTTCCCTTTTTTCCCTCCCAAATTGAACTATCGCTTATACTCGTGTTGTGCAAATTCTCTTCATGCCTTACGTTTTATCGACACAATATCAAAATCCAGTTATACAGCGAATAGTTCAGATGCAGATGCGACTACAAATCCGTGTAAATCAGTGAAATCTGTGTATTTTTATATTTCCAGAATCGGATTGACACCGATTTACACAGATTTTACCTAAAATCGGTGTCAACAAAATAACTGATTTTTAGAACAGTGCCGTGATAGCCTCCCGAGTGAACTACCCCAGATTTCGCTGATGCTTAAATCCGAGGCATCAACGGCCCGACCCCTTGTTAAGTTATTCATCTTTTCCTAATATATACTACATAGCACCATAAAGTATATAAGCAGGTAAAACGATGTAGTATATGGGAATACAAACCCAGGAGAGAAAAGAAATATGAACAATATCACAAAATTCATCGAAAATATGAAGGATCAATATGTTGGTATGGATAATAGAGATGTGTTAGAAGCAGTTCAGACAGATAGCCAACATGAATTTATCATGAACACCCAGGGAGTAAGTGAAGAAGAAGCATCCAAAATAATTGATGATGCAGAAGAATATCTACTCCAAATAGTAGATTGCCAATATTAATTTTTTTGGTGGTAATATGATTAACGTCTATCCCAATAAATATCTAATTCGGTTTATAGATTTTAAAAATAATGTGCAAGAAGAAGAGATGAGCGGCCTTATTAAAGAAGAGGCAATCAACCGACTGAGACTATATAACAATGAAGTCAAAGAAATAATCTCCGTGCGTAATATCAATCCAAGCGTGAAATTCAGTGAATTGTTTCATTAATACAGGTTATAACATGACTCACACAGTAATTCCAGATAATGAATTAATTGAACTTGTTGAAAAGAGAGTTAATGATAACGGTCAAATTTATATCGGCAGGCAGTATCGAAATAAGATAGTGAGGGCTTATATCGTGAAGGTCGATGGGTCGGAATAGCGTATAAAATAAAAATCCCTGTACTAAAGCACAAGGTCTTCAAACAACATAATTCTAACCTATTTACAGACATCAGATTATTAACCGGGCCTGTATACCTCTTGAGTGGTAACTTGTGGTTATCCTTGGACGATAATATTACATGACTTTCGGCTATTTCGATTTGTTAACGAACCTAAATCGGAGAAAAAAATCGTTTATACCTTAAATTCAATCACCCGTCCATCAATATCATAAACC
>JAKRWB010000664.1 GCA_022353185.1 ANME-2 cluster archaeon
TATAATATCTACTAATGTATTGTAATTTAAACATTTCGAAATTCGGTTATGTAAATAAAATACATGGGTCATCGGTTAAAAGTAATATTGTAGTTGAACACGGCTGAAACGGATAAAAAATAACAGTCATTTTTCCTGCAAAGCCCGGTCAAACGTGCAGAGTGCCGGTTCAATAAATCGGGGACACGACCTTATTTTTAATCAAACGTAAATACAACAAATCTAGTAAATTATTAATACTATAGCCTATAACCTATAATATAATGACCACAATCCAAATTACTGACTCAACACGCCAAACCTTAAAGCAGCTCAAAAAGAACCTTGACTTGCCCACCTATGAAGATGTCATCCAGTGGATGCTGAAAAAAAGCCTGAAACAAAAGAAGTCAATGTACGGTGCCCTGGGAACAAAATCAATGGAAGAAGTACTGGAAGGTCTGCGGGATGAAGAAGACAGAATGTAAACTGATGGATTCATCCGCCTGGTTGTCCTATTTTTTCGCCACCAGCAAGCAGGTAAAAACGATTATTGAGTCAAACAGTATGCTCTACACCTCGGTATTATCCATTTTTGAAATCAAACGCAAATTGATGAGGGATGGTTTTGAAGGAGATATGGAAGACGCTCTTACTTTCGTAGAAGACAGGAGTATAGTTATCAATCTCGATAAAGATATATCCCGGTCAGCGGCAGACCTTTCCATCCAGCATAAACTGCATGCTATGGATGCATTGATTTACGCCAGTGCAAAAGCCATGGATTCAGAACTTATAACAGCCGATTCTGATTTTGAGAAACTTGGTGATGTGCTTATAGTTCAGCAGAAATTGTGATTTCAAATTGGACTATTTAAAAAAAAACAATATTGTAAAATACAAAAATGTCGTGAATCAGATATCACAGTCATTCAATATCTTCCTTTAACTCATCTTCATCATACCTGATGTATAAACCCATTTTGCTGAATTTATGGAGAATATCCCTTAAAGGGATTCCTGTAATATCAGAAGCTTCCCTGAGAGTAATCTTCCCTTCCTTGTAGAGTTTGGTAGCGGCATTCATTTCGCTTTTATGCTCATTATCCATAGAAACCACCATTTCAATTATAACCCCTCAACAACTTTCCGCACATCCTCATACACCCCCACACTAAGCCACATAGCCCGCGCCAGTTTCTCAAGTGCATCCAGCCCC
>JAKRWB010000665.1 GCA_022353185.1 ANME-2 cluster archaeon
CGCCCTTATTCTTGAACTCCTGACTTGTAGTAAAAACTGGCGCCAAAATATTATATACCTGTCAACTTCACTATATAATGGAGTATTAAGATGCCTGAGCCTGAATATGTCATATACACCGACATGGACGGCACGCTGATAGACCATGACACCTATTCATACGAAGCCGCCCTGCCAGCCCTTAACCTGATACGCAAAAAGAACATTCCACTGGTGTTTTGCACCAGCAAGACCAGGGCAGAACTTGAAGTTTATTGCAAAGAACTGGAAATATACCATCCGTTAATATCTGAGAACGGCGGGGCTATATTCATTCCTGAAGATTATTTTGATTTTTCCTATGATTATGATAAAATATCTGACCATTACAGAGTCATCGAACTGGGAGTGAAATATGACATACTTGAGAGGACACTAAAAGAAGTATGCACTGACATCCAGTGTGAGGTTATAGGTTTCGGAGACATGGATGTTGACGAAGTGTGTGTTGATACAGGACTCAGTGCAAAAGTTGCAGCCCTGGCCAAACGCCGTGATTATGATGAAGCGTTCAGGGTATTGAGTCCTGCTCCTAAGGATGAAGAACTGGCGCGTGAGATTGTTAAACGAGGTTTCAACTGTACCAGAGGTGGACGGTACTTCCATATTATGGGCAACAACGATAAGGGACGGGCGGTGGATATTTTGACCGCCCTGTACCGCCGCAAGTGGCCCGGTATCAGGACTATAGGTCTGGGTGACAGCCTAAACGACCTGCCCATGTTAAAAGCAGTGGATATTGCCATATTAGTGCAAAAACCGGGCGGCTTGTATGACCCTGCCATCCCACATCCCGGGATAATAAAAGCAGGTGGTATTGGTCCTGCTGGATGGAACAGGGAACTTATTAATATTCTGGAATGAAATATATGTTATATACTGTTAAAATAAATAGTACAATGGGAGTGATGAGTAATGATTCGACTCGGCAGCATGCTGCCACAGGCATTTATGATAGGCATAACAGACCTTGTCGATATGATAGGGGCTGAGAAGACCGTAAAATGGTTAATACACATTGGAAGAGAACTGGGTGAAACCCAGGGTTCCGGGCTTGAGGGAGCTCCGGAGGGAGACTTGAATTACCTGCCAATATGTCCTTTCGCGGATGAACTAATACGTTTCATTGATATGTTCGGTGAAAGGCCTGAGGAATTCAAAATAATTGTGGACTATGTAAAAGAACGTGAAGCTGCCCATAAGGATAAAGTTGAATGCCCGGCAGTTGCTTCTGTCCTTTGCCTCTTGCACCACGCTTATCGTGTTAAAAGGGCAGAAATGGCAGGCCAAAAAACCCTGCACCTTGCATGCAGGTCTCCTTTGACTGGCAGTAAGCCAGCATACAATGAAGAAGCCATCGCAGAAGCAGGCGTGACAAAGGAAGATGTCGATAAGATCCTGGAAAATGGTGTATGTGTCTTTAAGTTCGTCAAGGAGGAATAAGGCCTATGGACATTAAGGAGGCAGATAAACTTTACAAGAACTGCATGAAGATTTTGGTTGAAAATCAACATCCTAACGGCGGGTTCTATGCCAGTCCACCTGGAACCAGATATCCATTCATCTATCCCCGTGACCACTCCATCTGCATTCTGGGCACTATCTCGGCAGGATTGTTAGCCGAAGCAAAAAAAGGCCTTGAATTCATGCTGGCATCCCAGAAACCTTCAGGCGAGTTCAGCCAGCGGTATGATGTGGACGGGAACGATACCAGTTACAAAGACCTGCAGATAGACGGTAATGGCCTCACTCTCTATGCCCTTAACCAGTACCTCAAAGCCACTGGCGGCCTGTTTTTTGAAAGCCTGGCTGACCGTGCTTTTTGCGAACAGTACTGGGAGGTCATTGAAAAGGCTGTGGATTTCATATTACAGAATAAGAACGATGAGGTCAACCTCATCCATACTATCAACAGTATCCATGAATACCCTGCATACGAACATGGGTTTGAAATATATGCCAACTCCACCTGCTGTGCCGGACTTTTCGGAGCAGTGGAGATAGGAAAGGCTTTGGGCAAAGATATGGAAGAATGGCGGCGGCAGGCTGAGCAGGTCAGGGAGGCAATTCTTGAACGGTTGTACAGTCCAAGGCGCAGGTCATTCATAAAATGTATTAGGGTGAAATATAAAAGCAGTGACCCTATCGGATACGATGCTTATGCATCCAGCGTGATTGATGTGGACGCTGTGGAGTATGCCCCTGCATTGTTCGGTCTTATTGATGAGCATGACCTTAGAAACGTAAACACGGTAAAGCGTATAGATAAATTACTGTGGGATGAAGAACTGGGAGGGTTGAACCGGTATCCTGAACTCTGGGACCGCAATAACGGTGGATATGGTCCATGGTTTCATTTCACGTGCCAGCTTTCCAACCATTATACTGCAGTGAACAATCAGGACATGGCAGAGAAATACCTGGGCTGGGTGGTAAGTATGGCACATGATTACATGATGCCAGAACACATCTCAACGGTGGAGCGATTCGAGATGTGGCTGGAAGATTACACCAATGCAAAGATATTGAGGGACAGCAAACTGAAAATGATAGACCTGATAAGGGAACATCCCAAATGGAAAGAAGGATTTGCCTACGTTACCATGCCCCTCATCTGGCCCCATGCCGAATTCATTATTGCATATAATAATTATAAGAAGAAATTTTTAGGCAAATCCTGAAAAGATAGATGTAAAGTATTGGATTATTTAATTGATTATTAAGTTATGAATACCTGGTATTTCTTTACTACCTGTATGTATTGTGATCGTGCAGGGCAGCATCTTTTAACTTTTCCCTGATATCCGGCATGGCAGATATAGCCCTTTTCCAGTCAGGCAGCAGTACCCCGCTGGGGTTATCTATGTATTCTTTTCCTGATGCAAGCATAATCTTTGAAAATTCCTCGACCATACATTCTTCTCCATGCCTGCTATAATTCAGGCCGTTGCACAGGGCATCGGCTTGGTATTGCCGTATGCGGTCCTGAGCTGTACGTTTGTACTGTACATTGGCGCTTTGCAGGAACGCCTCATTAATTTCTATCCCATCAACTTCCACAAGGTTCCTGAATATGGTCTTGGTGATATCCTTTACCATCTTCAGGATACCTTCATCGGAATCGGTTCCAATTGAGCGGTGTTTGTGCTCATAGAATCCCAGGTCCACCTGAGATATCCGCTTTAGTGCCGCACTCTTGTAAACTTCGGCAAGCAGTCCTACCTCAAGCCCCCAGTCGCCTGGAATACGGATGTTTATGGCAAGGTCTGATGTCATACCGAACTCGCCAGATAGCGGATATTTAAATGCACACATATATTTTAAGAATTTCGAATTAAATTTAGTTTTTTTAAGTAATGTGTTCAGCAAGGGACTAAGCAGAAGCCTGTAGACCCGGCCGTACATTATCAGTTTTTCCATGTCAATTCTTGCATAGTAGCCTTTATTGAAGAAAAAACTAAGCTCGGGTTCTACGATAGGATAAAACAATTTTGCAGGAAGAAGTTTTGAATAGGATACAATGTCTGCATCATGCATAGCTATGGCATAACTATCAAGAGTTGCTACTCCCAATGCTATCCAGGTGTCCCTGCCCTTTCCAGCAAACATAGTGATGTCAAGCCCCTTTTCCTTTAATTCATCAACAATATGCATCACAGTGGGGCCATTACACCATACAATTGTATGGGAGATCTTTAACCTGGAAAAGAATTCCTTAACTTCAACATATTTATGTTCATCATCTGCGGCAAGAGCAATGACGACCCTGTTTAGATACGTTGATTCATTTATGTGGTCAATAATATTGTTTAGACTAATTCCATGTATCTCTTCATAGAGCATCGGTATCAATAACGTCATAGGACGCTCATCTTTCAGCTCTTCGAGTGATGATATGATAGACCTTTCATCTATCCTGAAATCGTGGATAGTCGTTATCCATTCCTGTCTAAAATCCATTTACCATACCCATTTCTACTTTAAATAGATTTATATTTGTATTTGAATTTATATGCCTGTCTTTTTCCGGTATAATTTCAGCATATTCTCCACAGTATCCTCTTTTACCATGCCCAACTGAGACACAGTCTCAAAAAACCGTGCAGGAACTGATACTTTATCAATATCGAACCCTTCCTGTTCCTTAAACTTATATTTTGCAAGGAATATCTCCCTGCCTATTGCCTCAAGTTCATCCCTGGTCTTTTTGATACCTACACATTCAAGAGCATCTACCATGTTCTGCTCACTATAAACACCCCTGGCAAACAGGCAGCATACCAGACTATTATTGACCATGCGCCAGTAGTCCTCATAAATGAGTTTGTCTACCATTTGTTCATCGCTCAACGGCTTGCTGGAAGCTTTCTGGTCTATGCTATATCCCCCATTGTCCAGATGGGAATGACGCACGCCCACTATCTGACCCACTATTGAAGCGGGGCCTGTATGGTACCCTGCAATCTCAAGTCCTCCCAGGTTTACGGCAAAGTCCTCTCCGCCATATTCTGCTGCTGCAAAGGCAGTACCTTTTGCCATGGCCTGATAGAATTTGTTTGGCATTTCAACAATGCGGTCTATCATTTTCAGGTAATTATCAGTATCACCCCAACGCAGTGATATGCCCAGGGTATCGGGTGGTGTGATAAGGTCGCGTTCATACATTTCAGTGGCCCATGCCAGTACACCGCCGGTGCTCATGATATCAAGACCATGCTGTTCACACCTGTCGATAAGACGCAGCACATCCTCACCCATAGTGATACCAAGGTTCGTACCCAGGGAATAGATTAGTTCATAATCATAACTGATATGGGATACCTCGAATTCGTGCCCCTTTTGGAATTGCGTCTTGAGCATAGCAATGTGAATGCACCCGATAGGACAGTTACTGCATGCTATCTTTCGCAGCAACAGGTTATCTGCAAAGTATTCGCCTGAAATACTCTCGGCATTCTCGAAGTGCGACTGCTTGAGGTTCTTGGTGGGAAGCCCTTTCAACTGGTTCAGTACATTGATATTGGCAGCCGTGCCCAGGTCATGGTACTTGTCCATGACTTCGGTATCCACCACTTCCCCATAGAGTTTGCTGTACATCTTCTTGTAGGCGGGCATATCCGGCAATTCTACCTCTTCGGTCCCTGATATAACGATGGCTTTCAGGTTCTTGCTGCCGAACACCGCACCCAGGCCAAGCCTGCCGAAATGGCGGTACGTATCCACATTCACATTCGCATACCTGACCTGGTTGACCCCGGCCTTACCTATACGCATGATACTGCGCCTGCCCTTTCCGGGCTCTACTTCGCGCAGAATTTTGCCTGTGACTTCAATGGATGACAGGTTCCAGATACTTGTGGCGTCCTTGAGCTTGACTTCATCATCGTGTATCGATAAGTAAGAAGGTTTTGCAGCACGCCCTTTAATGACTATGCTGTCATATCCGGCAAACCGCATTGCCATTGCCAGCCGCCCGCCTGCGTGGGATTCACCCATTTCCCCGGTCATGGGCGACTTGAACATGGACACCACCTTGGAGACACATGGGAAGATGGTGGTCAGTGGCCCGATACTGAATATGATGGGATTCTCAGGTGAGAGTGCATCGATGCCGGCTGGACATTCTTCCAGCAGTAATTGGGTAGCCACTCCAGTGCCGCCCAGGTATTTATCGAACAGGTCACTGCGGTCCCGGATTTGGTGTTCACCGGTCTCGAGGTCGATATATAGCACATTGGACCACATATTACAGCACCTCGGTCTTTACTATCTCAAGCACATCGTGACTGCAAAACTTGGCACATACTCCGCAGTGGATGCAAATTACCGGCATAGCCGCCCTGTCAAAATGAATCGCTCGAGGCAGGCAGGCATCAGCACATACCTTGCACGAGTCGCACAGGTCCTTATCCAGCACCACACCGCCGCCGTTGCGGGGTGTCAGGGCCCCTGTCGGACATGCCCTGGCGCAGGGCGGGTCAATACATGAACGGCAGACGATTATACCGATTCCGCTCTCGATACCGCCTGATGTACGGACATCAATGGCACTGTCTATCAACGATACTGAATCTGCATTGGTGCGACTGCAGGCAAGCATACAACTGTAACAACCTATGCACCTGTTTGGGTTCGCTACTTTAATTTTGGCTGGCATTACTCATCCTCTCTTTCAATATAATTTAGCAGAAGATGCATTTATGCTTTTCATTCTAAAATATTTGAATCGTTTCAGAAGTTTGGGCTATTCCTGACTTCAACTGCAAAGACTTCAAAAAAGAGATGTTCTAAGTTTTAGAATCATGGATAATCGAATTTATCAACTGCCCCCCCTCATCTGATTTGAATAACGGGAGTTCCCAATCCTCTATTATCTTTGACCTGCTGACCTTTGAATCTTCACCGGTAAGAGGATTGTGACCCTGTTTTTCGAACGTTTGTTTATAAACCATGACACCTCGGCGCTGCCATGCAGGTGTTTCTGCCAGGTTTATACCATGTTCCCAGGCAAGCTGATGCAATTGTTCTGATTTCATACCCTTCAGCTTTTCCGCAGCTTCTTTAGCATTTATCCCGTCCTCACGCAACAGAAAATAGCCGTATGAGCTTATCAGATTACGCCAGCACTCATTTTGTCGCCAGTTGAGGTATTCAGTAATGTCATTGCGGTCTATGATGGATACCCTTGAATCAAAGGAAAGGGGTTGCGCACTTTCCAGGTTTATGGTAAGTGCCGAAGCAATGAAGCTGGGAATAACAGAATCGATTTTCTCAAGCCTGCCGTTAAAAGGTAAATCCTGGACAAACACCAGGTTAATCTCATCCGAGAACAGATATGCTAACGTGGAATTAATACCGCTTTTGCTGAAAAAATCATGGGTAGAGCGAACCATACCCTCTGCAAAACGAATATCATAAGGTTTATTGAATTCAAGTTTACGGAGAGCTATGGAAAAACCTCTGCCGTCCACTCTTAATACGGCAGTGCTGGCAATCTTTAGCTGCGAAAACAATTCCCGATTCTTCATCCTGTTATTGTGAATCTTTAATCAGATTCCTTTTCAGGCTCTTTTGCATCTTTCTTGAAACTGTGAGCCATCTGTTTAATAATGATTATATCACCTGATGCAATTACCCAGCGGTAAGGAAGAATTACACCCTTATTCGTATTATTGAATAATTCCGGGTTGATTTTCCCAACAGCCAATCCTGATATCTTGGATTCGTTTGGATCCAGTACCAGATCATTGACCTTTCCAACATAGACTCCTTTGTCAGTATAAACATTTAATCCAAACAAGGTTGATACTTCAGCACGCATGATATTCCCTCTATTGCTACTCGTTTAACCTGACTGGTTATATAGTTTATTAATAGTACATGATGACATCATGTATTCGAGTTAATCCGGGCGTAGCTGGGATTTTCTCGTTCATGAAAGTATTTGTAGTATCCCGTTATATCATCAGTGTTCTTACCATTAATTACCTTACATATACGGTGAATGAATGAATTCAGAAGACGATAAATACAATATTAACTATTCGTTCAATATTTCCCAGTCAGACAGGGAACATCCCCCCATCTCTGATAACCCGGCAGAAAATATCATCATAGTGGGTACGGCCCACGTTTCGAATAAAAGTGTGACCGATGTTGACGAGGCTATAGAGCGTGAGCAGCCGGATGTAGTCGCAGTAGAACTGTGTCCTGCAAGGTACCAGGCACTGACCGAGCAGGTAGAGTCAAAGAAGATCTCACCAAAGGATATTCTCGGCGGCAGCCAGCCTTACTATTTCCTGATACACTGGTTATTGGCCTATGTACAAAAGAAGATTGGAGACGATTTGGGAGTTGACCCCGGGGCTGAGATGATCCATGCAATTAAAAAAGCTGAATCCACAGGTGCCCGTATCGTGCTTTTGGACCGGGACATCCAGATAACATTGCAGCGATTCTGGCAGAGCATGGGTCTTTGGGAAAAGCTCAAAATGACAGGAGCCATATTGATGGCGGCCGTGGGATTAGGTGGTAAGGATATAGATATTGATTCTGTTACCGAAACTGACGTTGTCACCCAGCTAATTGAAGAACTGCGTAAATTTGCACCATCAGCTGCCAGGGTGTTCATAGATGAGCGTGACGCTTATATGACTACGAACCTGCTGAAGGCTGCAAAGAATGACAGGGTTGTGGCTGTGGTAGGTGCCGGACACAGGCAGGGTATCAATAATTACTTACAGCACCCGGAGAGCCTTCCCCCCATGGAACAACTGGTAAGTGTACCCAAAAAGAGGTTCAACATCATGAAGATAGTTGGATTTAGTTTTGTGGCTATTGCCATTGCCACGTTTTTGCTGGTCATTTTTGGGATTATCGAAGGTGCGATCAAACCATACATGTTATTTATAGCCATGGGTTACTGGATTATAATAAACGGCGTTCTAAGTGCTGCCGGTGCTGCCCTGGCCAGAGGGCATCCAAAGTCTATACTAACTGCATTTTTAGCGGCCCCGCTCACATCCCTGAATCCTTTGATGGCAGCAGGTTGGTTTGCAGGACTTATGGAAGCAAAACAGCGTCCTCCATCTACTGATGATTTTAAGAAAATTCTGGACGCTGAGACTGTTAATGAAATGATGAGTAACCGGCTGTTTCGAGTGCTGCTGGTGGCGGCCCTTGCTAATTTAGGGAGCGTGCTGGGTACATTCATAGGAGTTTATGTGGTGCTGAGTGTGGCAAATATCGATCCGACTGTTGTCCTGAGAGAATTATTTGGAAGTATTTTTTGATATATGACTAACTCTCTTGATGGTTAAATCGAGCTATTCCCCATTCCGATTGTTTCCATAAGTATTAGTTTCTATGGTCCTTTGGGCCGTTTTTCCATATTTGGTCCTGAATTTGGTTTTGTATCAGGCCCCCCTCTGGAGGATGAATACATCAGAATTTTAAATAGAAATTGATTCATAAAACATTGCATGCGTCTAATTCTTGAATTTTAAGAAGTTGAAATGTTTTTTTTTGGCAGCATGAGATTACACATCCCGATTTCAACACTATCATAAAGAACCATGATTTATTAATATACTACTTTTTCCTATAAATATCAACAATTTGTAGTACGTATCCCGAAGCTAGAAAGAAGAGTCCCTCATGAAATTTCATTTTATTAATTGTTGCATGTGTAAGAACGGGAGGGGGAATATTTGGTCCAATAATTTCAACAGAAAAGGCCAGCAAAATTGCACCACATAATCCGAGTGTCAATCATATGAATGATAGTGATAACCATTTAGGTTTTTGCATCGCATATTACTCAATGATCTGATAATAAAAATACTTAATTACCATTTGCGCCTGATTTTTAAGTTTTAAGATGTTGTTCTATCTAACATTGTCATCTACGAGCATTAATCTATTATTCTCACAAATAACTATCCCCGTATTGATAATACGGGGTCTTACCCTACTTAAATACAACGATTTGTTCCTTTGAATCCTGTCAAATAACTGATTTTTGATACAGTGCCACCCCCCAGATACATAATCTATATATCACTATATAGAATAAGATGACAATATTTAGGTTCTATGGATTTCA
>JAKRWB010000061.1 GCA_022353185.1 ANME-2 cluster archaeon
ATGAAAGGATATGAGGTTATACAATCAGAACTCAGGCGTGACCCTGATACATACCCGTTCTTTATCCTGATTTCGGACGGCAGGGCAAACGTATGCCTGCATGGGAAATCAGCCCTGGAAGAGACATTAGAGATCGCTTCCCATATCAAAGCAGAAGGGATACATTCTACCGTGATAGATACAGAGGTAGGTGCTATCAGATTCGGGTTTGCACGGCAGATCTCGGATGCGCTGGGAGCCAGGCATCTGAAACTTGAAGACCTGAGGTCTGATTCGATAGTGAATGCTGTGAGATCTTCAATTGCTATGTAGAAATATCTGCACGGATTTAATTACTTTAGAATCTTATTTTCACAGTGGCAGCACATAATAGGAAGCCGATGCAACTTCAATAGTTTGTGAGTATGGCAGCTTAAAACCATTGAACAAACAGGTTATATATAGTGAAATGTAATGTTAATTATTAATACAATAGGAATGAACGGGCATTATGACAAAGGCTATAGAAGTTGTGTATGAAGATAACGTTTTTAAGCCTCTTGGACCTGTTGAAGGTCTTAAGGAACATGAGAGGTTGGTAGCAATATTTTCCCCACGTCCTGTCAAAAAAGGTCTGCGTGATGTAGCTGGAACAATGACACATGACGAAGCTATGGCGATGCAGAAACTTATTGATGAGGAGTTCGAAAAAATTGAAGGCGAGTGGTAGGTTAGCTGTTGATACTAACGCTGTAATCGCCTACAGAGAAGGTATTTCTGAAGTCTGTACATTGATAGATGAAGCAGATGTAATTATTTTACCAGTTACTGTTCTGGGTGAATTACTTTATGGCGCTTTAAATAGCGCAAAAACTGAAAAGAATGAACAGGTTATACAAATATTCGCAGCGTATTCCCTTGTCATGCAGGTTGATGAAGCAGTTGCTACACGTTACGCCAAAGTGCGTTTCAATCTTAAAAAAAACGGAACTCCCATTCCTGAAAATGATATATGGGTTGCAGCAGCATGTTTGGAACTCGAAGTTCCACTTCTCAGCCGGGATGGTCACTTTAAGTATGTTGAAGGGTTAGATGTTTGTAACTGGTAATTTACTTTGCTCTTCATTTATTAGTATGGACGACGCTCATGCAAGTTAATCCTTGATGAGTGAATGTATGATAGAAATTATATATTTCAATAGCTATGCCTGCCGCCGGCAGCACCCAACAATACCCGCGGTTGCTACCCACATCCAGTGTTGAGCTTGCCAGGAAGTACCTGCAGAAACTGCCGACAGGCGGCAAGACCCCGTTGCCCTACGGGCTCATGAAAGGATATGAGGTTATACAATCAGAACTCAGGCGTGACCCTGATACATACCCGTTCTTTATCCTGATTTCGGACG
>JAKRWB010000666.1 GCA_022353185.1 ANME-2 cluster archaeon
ATGATTTTCAAGTCCCAGACACATAAAGACATCAGGTCATGAAATATAGGACACTACCGAAAATTGAGATAGTATGACATTCAAACCAGAAGAGAAACGGATAATTAATGTACTATATATTGCTCATAAACCACTTACTACGAAGAATATCTCTGAAAGGTCTGAGATGGCATGGCAAACCGCTAAGAAGTATCTTGGGGTGTTGTATGAGAAAGGTGTTGTAGATAGAGGAAGGTATGGGAAGTCTGTGTATTGGTGGT
This sequence comes from ANME-2 cluster archaeon, assembly GCA_022353185.1. GTDB lineage: Archaea > Halobacteriota > Methanosarcinia > Methanosarcinales > Methanocomedenaceae > Methanocomedens_B. The sequence goes on from JAKRWB010000666.1 coordinate 261, forward strand.
TGATAGCATGAAAAAAGAGGAAATTGAAGAAAGTGGTGAAATGATTGTTGAAAGTGCTGATGAAATGGAGCTTTTTCATAAAACTGTAAATTTATTAGAAACTCTATTAATAAACAAAGATGCTGAATTTCATTTTTCTACTGGACAAATAAGATTACAAGGAGATATTTCCAAGCGAGAAGAAATTATAAAATCTGCTGATTTAGATGAAGAACATTTTGAAAAAATCATCGAAGAGATTTTAACACTTATTCCTTATATTATTATTGAAAAAGATACAAAATTGTCAAGCTTTGTAGTCGAAGATGAAAAACCTAAATTTAAAGAAAAATGTGATACAATAAACAAAAAATTAATATCTAAACAAGTTCGTGAAAAATTCATATTGGAACTAACTTATAAAACTAATTTAATTGATAAATTCGATTGGTCAATAATAACTAAATACCATGACTCATCAATAAATAATATAGGGCAATTATCTATTGCACAATTAAGATTTCGGATACGTCATCCGTTCTCCGAAGAACCAGATATAGCTAAGACAGAATCTTTCACGGTAGAGTGTGATATTTACTGTATAAATGAGATGGTCGAGCAGTTGAAAAAAATTGAGAAACTTTTGGGAGAACTTGAAAACAATAAACTAACAAGGGAGGGACATAATGTTACAAAATTGGTTAAATAAAGAATGGATTTCTATTCCTGGTAGAGATATTGAGTCCTACAGTGTTGATGTGGTTCCAGTTTCAAATAAATATGTTTATTCACCAGGTGAAAGACCACAATCTCATTCTCAAAATAGATGGTCACACAATTTCCATTCTAAATCTAAAAAAGTAAATACTTTTGATAATGCTTTCATCAACAAGATGAAAGAATATGCCTACAACTTAGAAATGGTTATAGACACTTTAGAAGATAAACAAATTATCTTATCCGAGTTCAAATTAGATTTTGCAAAATATCTTAAGCAATATTGGGGTTTAATTCCAGATAATGATGAAAAGAATAATTTAGTATCTTTATTAGAAAATTGTATTAAGAATTTACATGTCGAAGATATTCAAAAGCCACAAATCGATGTTTTAGTAAACGCATTAGATGTTTTAGGAAAGGATACTATTTTAGAAGAAGATACTGAACGTTTCTTTCATGACATTGTAAATCGTGGGATTTATCGAATTGGGACATTGCCCAACATCCTAGAATAATATTATGTTTAATGATATATCCCATGATGGTAGGGAAAATATCTTTGTTGATACTAACATACTTATTAGGAAAATTGAAGATAAACCTGAATATAGAGAATTTAGAGAATTAGCCATTTCAAAGAGATTTTATGCTAGTGAATTCAGTAAACTTGAATTCAAAAGAGCTTATTTGAAAAAATATTTTTCTCTTTATTATTTTATAATTGATAATAACAATGACCTTGATGAGGCATGCAAAAGAATTCGTAAAATGACGTTTAGTCAATCTACTCAACAGAAAGAAGAAGCTGAAAAATGGTTGGATATCTTAGAACAGTTGGAATATTCCAAAAAGGATAACAATTCAATAATTGGAAGAATTAATACTCTAATGAGATTTGAACTTATGTATGCATTTGAAGAAAATGTTATTTTCATCGATAGTGTGTTAAAATGTGATTTAATTAAAATGAATGTGAGAAACTATAAAAAATTTTTAACAAAAATAAATTGTGATGGTTGCAAAAATCATTCTACTGGCATTGACAAAAGAATTTTATGTGAAATACATAATGAATTAATCATTTTAGATGATAAAGAATTGAATAATGTATGTAAAATAATGGAATAATTTTTTCGTGACGAAGAGTTAAAAAAACATGATTGTGTGTTAATGGGAGATGTGGTCATCTCAATAGATACACCAAATGAAATGCATATTCACACAAGTAATTGTGAACATTTAAAACCAATTTGCGATTCAATAAATAAAAAAGTAGTTTGTCATAAAAAATGAATTATTCACTTTTTTGGAACTTTTATAATTTTAGATATAAAATCAACTTACTTTCTACACAGAATATTGACTTTTTACACAAGTACGACTTTCTACACAAAGCCCCCTTCATTCATAGAATCAAGCAACGAAACGGAATTAATTTGTTGAAAAAATGGGTAATCTCCTACATTTCATAATTTGATGTCTTTACCTCTGGGAATCAGCGACGATTTTTTTTAAAATTATAATACTTTCACTCCGCCTCTTCTCTTAAAGTA
>JAKRWB010000667.1 GCA_022353185.1 ANME-2 cluster archaeon
AGTGTTAATTGGTTTTCTCGAACATGGCCCTGACAAAACCCAAAAACGGTGGCGAAGGCCTGTTGGGTCTGCTCTTGAACTCGGGATGGAACTGGCTGGCAAAGAAGAATTTATGGCCAGGAATCTCAGCAATCTCCATCCTGTTCTTGTTCCTGCCAGTGAATTTTAAGCCTGCCTTTTCCATTTCATCGATATACTTGGGATTTACTTCATACCTGTGTCGGTGGCGCTCAATTATCGCATCAGAGCCATATAGTTTATTGGCAAGGCTTCCCGGCGTCAGTTCTGCAAAATAATCGCCGAGCCTCATTGTAGCTCCCATATCCACGACCCCCTCCTGCTCAGGCAAAAGGTCTATCACCGGATGTTCGGTAGCAGCCAGTTCCGAGCTGTTGGCATCTTCATACCCCAACACATTCCTGGCAAACTCGATAACAGCAGTCTGCATTCCTAAACATAGCCCCAGATATGGTTTATTGTTCTCCCTGGCATATTTAATCGCAGATATCTTACCCTCGGTTCCCCTTACTCCGAAACCACCGGGCACAAGTATTCCATCGTACTTTGAAAGCTGGTCAATGGATTCCGGTTTCTTCTCGTAATCCACGGCATCCAGCCAGTAGGTATTGACCTTGCACCCCACCTCTATGCCTGCATGTTTCAGGCTTTCCCTGATGCTCAGGTACGAATCTTCCAGGTCAGTATATTTGCCCACAACAGCAACATCCACAGAACCGCTGATTGAGCGCATCTTTTCCACCATCCGGTCCCACTCTTTAAGGTCATCTCTGGATTTCAAACCCAACTTGGACAACAGGTAATCAGCAGCACCTTCATTTTCCAACTGCTGGGGTACCATATAAATATCTTCGGCATCATGGGCGCTTATCACCGCTTTTGCCGGCACGTCACAGAACAGGGCTATCTTTTCCTTGGCACCGGGTAGCACAGGCATTTTACATCTGGTAACTATCATGTCAGGGTGAAGACCTAATTGACGCAGTTCCTTAACCGAATGCTGTGTCGGTTTTGTTTTTTGTTCCCCCTGGGGGTCCATGGGCACAAGGGTCACATGGATGAATACTACGTCTTCCGTATCCTCTTCATTATGTAATTGCCTGACAGCTTCTAAAAAAGGCATACTCTCAATATCACCCACCGTGCCGCCCACTTCCACCAGACATATCTGGGCACCGCTGTTCTTGGCAACATTCCTTAACCGTTCCTTTATCTCATTCGTGACATGAGGAATTATCTGCACGGTCTTGCCCAGGTAATCGCCCCTGCGCTCCTTATTAATGACCGCCTGGTACACTTTCCCTGTTGTGATGTTATGCTCCCGGGTCAGTTCAATATCAAGGAACCGTTCATAATTACCCAGGTCAAGGTCAGCCTCCCCGCCGTCCTTTAAAACAAAAACCTCGCCGTGTTGGAAAGGACTCATTGTCCCGGCATCGATATTGATGTAAGGGTCAATCTTGATGGCCGTTACATCGTAACCTTTGTTTTTTAAAATCCGTCCCATTGAAGCGGCTGTAATACCCTTACCAAGTCCGCTCATCACACCGCCGGTTACAATGACATATTTCATAAAAGTCCTCAATTATTTCATTCTTTTTTTGTAAACAAATGTATGGCAGCGTACATTAGAATCACCATCAATATGATAGATGCTGCCACAGCACCTGTTAGTGGTTTTATCATATTGAACGTAAATGTAGCCAACAATACCACCATCGCAATCAGGACAAGTAGCAAGGGGACAATAAATGTCTCTAACTGATGAGGATGCCTGCCCGACATGTCCGCTTCAGAATTATTATCTGGTTCATAACTCATATCAGATGATGCTGCATACGCGGTCTTCTGTAAGTAACGGGGAGTGCCCAGTCTTTCGTCAACATCAACTGTGTGCCTGGTTTTGACCTCAGTCGGTTTAATTCCGATGAATATCTTAAATGTATCAGATTTTGCACCATAACCGATAGACACCTTGATCTCCCCCTCCACCCATTCGTTTTCTGCGGGAAGATTTACCACTACTGGCATATATTCCTGGTTGGCCACATAGGGGTTTTCATGTAAGAACTTGACGTACTTCCTGACACGATTGTCAGCTGATAGATGAACATGGGTAGGATTGCCGTAATTACTTATCACCATTTCAAAACTGCAATCATTTCCAGGTCTTATAGGCACTGTAATCTCAGGACTGTCAAATTCAATGGCAATACCCGGATTGCGGTTAATATGTATTTGCTGCACTATTAGCGGCCTCTTAACATTATTCTCTCAGGTCGGGCGGAAGCATATTTGGAATGCTATCTTCTATGGGATAATGCTCATCACACTTTTTACAGAACAATGAGCCCGAAATAATCTCATTATCATCCTCTTCATCTACGGTAAGTACCAGATCACCTTTACACATAGGACAGCATAATATTTCCATTAGTTCATGTTTCACAGTTTTCAACTCACAAAACTTTTTATCGTTTTAATGGTTACGACATATTTGTTCATCAAATTATCGGTATATGCTGGGCTGGCAATAATATTTGCTATATATACTAAAATAGGATATTCAGGCCAGACTTTAAGGAAACCATAATCTACAAACAGAATGATACGTAGCTGCCCTAGTAAACGACCATCTCATGAAGAACGTCTGTCTTGCTGATAATACCTATATACTTGCCCCCGGAGGTTACCAACAATCTTCCTACCTTTTTGTCATTAAAGACTTTTACAACATCATATAGTGCGGTATCACCATCCACAGAAATGATGTCTTTTGACATAATCTCCCGAATCTTAAGGTTCACCTTGCCGCTGGCAAGGGTATTACCAATATCAGTAAATGTAATGACCCCTACGATATTACCTTTATCCTCCACGGGCGCACCATGAATATTGTTTCGGGTAAATATTCTGGCTGCTTCCTGTATGGTGGCATTGGCAGGTATGTTAATGGTTTTTTCAGACAGATACTCTCGTATTGGACGTTTGGGGAGTGAAATCATCTCTGTAATTGAAAAAAGCAATGCATTGGATGAATCATCTCGCCCCACCACTTTTCCACGAACAATCAGTTTATTGACCGGTGTTGGTCCCACCTGTATGATATCACCAGCATCAAATTCACGTATATCTCCAAGAATGCGAATTATACCATTGCAGGTATCTGGATGGCGCACAGTGGTAAAACTTATCTCGGAAGCTGTCAGCCCATCCACATGCTGTTGATTTCTATATATAGGAACTACAGCCTCTATATCCATTTCAGTAACACTTAGAACTTCATAGGTGGCACCTGTTGCTTTGTATCCACCTTTTGGACCAGGTACACCTTCCACCAATCCCAGTGCCTTAAGTGACTGCATCTGATTGCGAACGGTTCCAGGATTACGGTTAATTATTTCTGCAATCATTTCCCCTTTTATTGCACATTTATTCTGCCGATAAAGATTAATTAAAGCAGTTAAAATCTCTCTCTGAATTGGCGTAAGTTCCATGTTTAACTTGCTCCTAATGTTAACTAATAATGAATATATACATATAAGTTCTTTTACTTAAAATCATCCTTCAAATTTCTGCATCATCTGTTTTATGCAACAATAGAGACATTTTACCGTTATGAACAATTTAAATAGTATTTTATTAACCTTTAATGTTTCTGCATTCTCAATGATAAATCGTTATTTTAATGTGTGATTGAAAATAGTTATAAACTTATTATAAGTTGACCATCCATCTGATACTCCAGGAACATTTCAGCTACCTCGAACGACTCCACCATTTCAACGCCATCTATGAAATCATCCTCACGAAGCCCTATCAACGAACATGCCAGACGGCAGCATTTGAACTGGACACCAAGATCCAGGCATTCCTGTACATATTTGTCATAGGCAGGAGACCCATACTTATTCTTCTTACCCAGTAGCACACCCATTGGACCCCACAATACCACTACCACATCAAGTCCTTTTTTCTGGTAGTATCTTGCAAACCGGATAGTTTCCTGGGGGCTGGTGCTCTCATAGATCATATTTTTTAAAAGCAGTAGTACCCGTGTAATCTCAACCATATGAATACCATCTCAAAGCAGGTGTTCTGCAATATATTCCGTTATCACATGTTCACAATAGATGCATCTCAATCGTATTGGGTCCTTTTTTACTTCAAACTTTGACTTGACAGGTTCGTTGGTATTGGAGATGCAGTTGGGATTTGCACACCTGACCATATTTTCCACCATTTCAGGTAATTTCACACGATGCTTGCCTGCAACTCCAAAGTCGCGGATAATATTAATGGTCGCATGGGGTGAGATGAGGGATATCTTATCAACCTCTTTGTCTTTCAGTTCCCTGTCTTCTATCTTTACAATATCCTTGAATTCAATATCCTGGCTGGATACGTTCATTGCTACCGAAATGACAGCACTGGACGAACCCGTGATACCCAATATCTTGAGCACGTTCATAGCCTGTCCGGCATTGATATGGTCTATGACAGTGCCGTCGCGTATAGGATGTACCCTCAATTCCTTTCCCAGGGTCATATCTCAACCCCCAGTACGATAGTGAGCAATGCCATCCTGATGGGCACCCCATAGAATGCCTGCTCAAAATAGCGGGCATGAGCAGAATCGTCCACTGAACTGTCAATCTCATATACCCTGGGAAGAGGATGCATGACTATCATATCCTCCCTGACATTTTCAAGATGCTCTCCTGTTATCTTGTATGCACCCACTACTTTGTTGTACTCGGTCGGGTCAGGGAACCGTTCTTTCTGGATACGGGTCATGTATAGTACATCCACGTTATCCAGTACTTCTTCAAGGTTTTCAGTCTCGCTGACCCGGGCACCCATGGCTTTCAGGTCCCCTTTTATCTGGTCAGGCATCTTCAACTGGGGGGGTGAGACTAACGTGATATTTGCACAGTATAATGATAGAGCATAGGCAAGGGAATGAACGGTACGTCCGTACTTCAGGTCTCCCACTATGGCTATGTCCAGATTATCAAGATGGCTTTCTTTTTTTATGGTATAAAGGTCAAGCAGGGTCTGGGTGGGATGATGCCCGGCACCGTCTCCTCCGTTTATAATGGGAACCGATGCGAATTCAGCGGCCATGCGTGCCGAACCCTCACTGGGATGACGCAGCACAATGGCATCCGAATAGGTACTTACCACCCGGATGGTGTCGGCAAGTGTCTCCCCCTTTACAACGCTGCTTGCCTCTTTTGAACCCAGGTTTAGCACACTTCCGCCCAGCCGTAACATGGCGGTCTCGAAAGACATGCGCGTTCTTGTACTGGGTTCATAGAATAAAAGTGCCAGGATATTTCCGGTAAGAAGGTCTGACCTGCCGCCCCTGGCCAGTGTTTCGAGTTTGACAGCCCTCTCAAGAATATAATCAATCTCGTCCCTTGTAAAATCCTTCATTGAGAGAATGTGACGGCGGTCAAAGGTCATCACAGTTAATATGTAGATTTGAGGATTTAAACCTATTGAATGACTTACGGATTACTGTATATCGACGCCTATCCCCATGATGTTTCTGGCACCACCATATACATCTTCTGCAATATGAGCACACCCCATGGCTCCAGACCATACTCCAAGACATTCCACACCCGTACCAACGTGTGACTTAATCCTGTCCCTGGCGTACTTTATGTCGCTGACTGAACCTGCAATGAAGATATCGGGGTACTCTATGCCTTTTTCCTTTAGGAGCAGTTTCATGGCAACTATTTCCATTGCTGCAAACAGTGCTACAGTATCTAAAGCAAGGGCTGCAGATGGGTCGCCTGCAGAAAAGGCAGTCATTAGAGTGTCTATGTCCTGCACTCCTGCCATCTTTACTACTCCTGCACGGATGAAAGCGTCATTGGCAGTATATTTTCCGTCATCCACATTCCTTATACCTTCAAGGTCAATGGGGCCGTGATGTATTCCGGGCGCAAATATGCATGCATCCAGCGCGCCCAGTAGCCGGCCTTGTGCCACTGCCAGTGTCACGGTGTTGGAACTGATATCTGACACAACCATGTTGTCGTGTCCTTTTTTGTGGGCATGGTAGACAATACCTATCTTTTCAGGGCTTGCACCGTGGGAGAAAATGTTAAGCCTGCCATCAGTGGTGTTGCCCCGGTGAAGCCCGGGTATTACCACTGCCGGGATGCCTGAATTCCTTATGGTGTCATAGACTAGCGTGCCTCCTCCCACATGAAGCCCGGCACCATGCCTGGATTGAATGCCTCTGTCAGGTACGCGGTCGATGGGGGTTATCTTGTCTATGCCATCACCCATGGAATATGTGACTGCCATCATTTTAATGTCTGATGCGGATGCACCCAGACCCTGCAGTATGCTGTTTAGAAGTTCCTCCGGGCCCATACCGGCGGCCTGTTGTCTTGATAGTTTAAACTCACGTCCATCAGTTGATGCAAAACGCATGTGGGTGGTGCCGTGGTCTATTCCGACAAACATGTTAATCTGGAATGTTTCATGTGTATTAATATTGTCTATTTATACTGGTTTTT
>JAKRWB010000668.1 GCA_022353185.1 ANME-2 cluster archaeon
TGTTCTCAAACGTGATGGAAGAATATCCTCAATGTATAATAGAATTCTAAACGCAGCATTGCTTTCTTCATAAAACATTAAATTATTGACCAAACTGTTTTTTTGTCGTTTGAGAATATAAAATACATCATCTTCTGTATCTAATAACAGATTGTCATATTTGTCTTTTAGTTTAATATTACCATTTTCACTGTTTTCTTTGAACTCTTCAAGAAGTTTAAATATATCTGAGTCCACTTCAGACTGGAAGAATTTTGGGATAATGTAATATTTGAGTGTGTAGAATTTGTAATCTAAGAACTGCTCAACGTACTTCTTCCCAGCTTCAAGTTTGATAGCACAATTTTGGCAGACCGGATAATTTTTCCAGGCAAATTGCTGGTCAAATCCTCCACTTACAAATCCAGGTTTATCCACAGTGTAAAACTTATAGGTATCAACAAATCCATAAACCTCACTTGCATGGGTATTGCAAACAGAACAAATAACATCCTTTGCTATGGATTTAGTGTCGTATTTATTATAATAATCATAAATTGAGTTTGTGACAAGTAGATGTCTGAAAATAGGAATATCACCGAGATATTTTTCAGTGCCATCGTTTATTAGTATACTGATAATCCCATTTTCTTTATTGTCGAAATTTTTAATTTTGTCACTTAGCTCGGAAATAACTACACCCTTATTTCCTTCAAGACAACCATTTAAATCTTTGATGAGCTCAAAATCATCGCTTTCCCAGCTTAGAGTAATGTCTTTCAATGTATTTTGAAACCATCTCAATATTTTCTTGTTGAATGTTTTATCCAACTCTGTGATTTTGGATGTAGGGGTAAGGTCGGTTGCATTTCCTTTTCTACCTTTATATAGATATTTTCCTACTTTATCTTTACTATATTCTTCATGTCTGATTCCACCAAAATCAAACCCATGTTCAGTTTTATTTAGAATAATTAGTAAAACATTCTTGTAAGTAGGCGAACTTGCTGGATCTTCTATAAATATCTCTACGGGATCATTCAAGTCCCATCCTTTTTCTGCAATGTAATATTCTCCAATATCCTTAATCGCTTCAATCACTCTATCTCTCCACTTCTTCTCATTTCTTCCATTCACTCCACCCCGCCGCCGCAATCCCTACCATCCCCCGGCAGCAGGCAATCACCTCCGCAGGAGGTGAATATATCTGCTTTCATCCACGTTCATCTGCGGTTTCTTTATCCTGACAACCACTCCATTCATTATATATTTAATCAGAGCGGTGTGAAAGTATTTTTCAAACCATCAGACATATCAATCACAGTATTTCCCTAAATATATTTCACTTTTTCGCCGTTACATTTATTAGTAACGCAAATAATGTTACAAACCAGACAAACATGGAGCTAACAGGACACAAGAAGGTGCACATCGCACCCATGGGCTACGAGATAGAACGCATTGAAATGGCCGTAAAATAGATCGGTGCAGACAGGGTTTACCTCATAAAAGACCCGCAGGAGAGTAAACAGGGCCTCCTCTATCTTGACGAACTCACCCGCAGGATATCCAGGCTCGTCCCTGCAGAAGAACTCAAAATTCTGGAATGCCCCATATGGGATTTCCAGAAGACCATGTCCCTGCTCTGCGAACTCGTGCGCCGTGAGAAGTCAGCCGGTAATTTCGTTTACGTCAACCTCTCATCAGGCAGCAAACTATCGGCCGTGGCAGGTACACTGGCCTCACTCATGTACGGCGCCACTCCCTACTATGTACGGGCAGCAGAATACAACAGCGAACTCCCTGAAACCACTGATGGTGAAATAAAAGGGATTACCAGCGGCATCAAAGAAATATTACAGATTCCGGTATATACCATAGAGCTGCCCGCTGATGACCTCATCAAAGCACTGGCAGTGCTCTCGGAAAATGGCGGCAGGGTAAAACAAAAAGACTACATCTTCGCCCTCGAAGAAAATGGATTGCTCAAAGACGTCACATCCAGCAGCGGCAAGCAAAAAGAAGTTACCAAAAAAGGATATGCCAGGGCCAAAAGGCAGTACTTTGAGAAACTGGATGACAAGAAATGGATTGTCAAAAAGGGAAAAGGCCGCTCATCATTTATTGAGATTACAAAAGAAGGAGAATATACACTTCAAACATTCATGGATGTTGCTATTGCTAGTTCAAATCTTTGACTTCTACTTACCCTTAAAAGTACATCTTTTTCATAATCTCAAATGTATTGGTGCCTGCCTTTATTGTAATTCAAGGTCAAATGTGCCCCGAATAAAAATATACAAAAAAGTATCCTCATCTCCCAAAAATATCAATAACAACAAAATACAAATAAACTCAAACAACATACCAAACTCCAACCAAACCAGAGGTACACCAAAATGCCAATAATAACAATAGACGGAACCCACTTTACAAAAGAACAGAAAA
>JAKRWB010000669.1 GCA_022353185.1 ANME-2 cluster archaeon
AATACGATATGAACGAAGATATTAAACCACTTGAATGCGACATTTGGAAGATTTGTTAAATGAGTTCACGATGTATTGACCTAAAATTGCAAATGAGTGTTCACGATGTATTGAGCTTTTTGGAGCTTTTTTTGTTCACGATGTATTGAGCCCTTCCAGAAATGAAAAAGGTCCAGTTTCGGCAGATATACCACATATCCAGAGGGAAGGAATCAAGCAAAGTATTCGCAGGCTCTGTCCTCCGCATCAATCAGATTGCCATATGAAATCAGCACCAAATAATTATCACTTTTTAAATCTTAATACCCTGGTGCAGATATGCTCCCAGAATAGCCTTTGTGAATCCAACCCCGTGCATTAATGAGTAATGGGATTTTGAAACCGCAGATGAACGCGATGCAAAATCCCATTGCGGCGCAGAATTCATCAGAAAATGTATCCCAACTTTGAGAAAAGCGGGTGCTCTGGATCATCCGAAAATTCTGGTGCCTAAATAAAAAGAGCGATTACTCGCTCCCCCTCTTCTATGAACGATATTTGAAAGTTTCCCCTAATACCGCTAAAGCCTTTCATAATTCTTGTCGGGCAGCAGTTTTCATCTCGAGGGAAGCACAAGGCAATTTATGATGCAACTTCTTATCGCGAAGGATTTACAGGATTTGAATGTTGCCTCGTATCCTGTCAATCCAGTTAATCCTGTCAAAAAGAGTCACATTTCTCCCATTTAGAATAATGTTTTAATATTGTAGCGTATATCTACACCTCAGGTGAAAACAATATGGCAAAAAGACCAGCAGGAATGGGCGGAATGAATCCCCGGGCCATGAACCAGATGATGAAACAGATGGGGATAAAATCCGATGAGATAGCTGATGTAGAACAGGTCATAATCAGGACCGCTGATACTGATATTATTTTTGATGATGCCAACGTTACAAAGGTGGCTGCCCCGGGTATGACAACCTACCAGATTATAGGCACACCTCATGAAGTACCAAGGGAAACCCCAATACCTGATGAAGATGTGGCGCTGGTTGCTGAGCAGACCGGGAAGACCAAAGATGAGGCAATGGCAGCCCTTAAGGAAACGGGTGGAGACCTGGCTGAAGCCATAATGAAACTTGGGTCCTGATCATCGCAATTCAAGACCCAGAATTCCATCTACCAGACCTGATTCGCCAATCCGGTAAAAGGGTATTCCCACAATTTTTGGGGATGATAAGCCCAGGGAATATGAAATATGCTTAAGCATATCAGCCTTCTCTGCTTCCAGGCTTAAGAAAATAAAATCTGCGATCTTTGCAGCATCTTCCCTGGAATAAATACATCCCCTGATCTTATCCTTCTTAATTGTGTCATAATCCGGCTGGTTCCGGGTGAATTCAAGTCCCAGCTTCTTAATATTTTCCATAGAAGTATCGAATGCAGGTACATAGAATTTTTCTACCGGTTTTACATCCCCTTCCGCACCTACTTTTTTCTTAATAAATTTCCCGAAACTGCCAATAGTACCACTGGCTTCCCTGGAACTTATTTCTATGTCAGTATCAAATACCCAGAACGGGTAATAGATAATCTCAGCATCCCTGGTGTTTTCAGGGAGTGCAAATTCGACATCTACCGGTACAAGTTCATCTTTTTCATTGATGAGTTCATACCCTGTATCACAGTTGTTGCAGTAATAAACCACATCATGTTGGTCAGCATCCAACAGTGAGCCGCACTTCTCACATTTTAATGCCACCAATCTTAAACCTGAAAGTGCTGCCATTATTTCACCCCGATGAATTTGTTAATATCAATATCTCCATTCATTAATGAATTCATGGTTTCCTTAATATCGTCACCCTTCATTTTCGACTTTCCACCTTCGATGACTTCTCCGCCATACCGGAATTTATAAAAACCAAACAGTATCAATACAGCCCCTGCCAGAGCACCAATAATAAATACATCACTGGAATTGGTACTGAAATATTGCTTAACTGACGTTGTAAGTATCAAGTTTCCTATCATCAGGCTGCCAATGAACATACTTACCCGGAAAAAAGTACTGCCCGGTGCCCTGCCATAGAGTAATTTACCATGAAGCCCGTCCACAACTACCTGGTAGTTCCTGTCCTTGAACCTGTATCTCAAAACCCAAAGCGGATAGTAAACGACAGAAAGTTTTCTGCCAATTAGATTAAGCTTCTGGAATATCACCTCATCCACATCAACACTGTTTCTGGCTTTTTTTACCATCCATTCGTCAGATTCTTTCATCGAGTCGGTCCTTGAAAAAGTAGGCTCGAATACCATCCCCTGTTTTTCAACGGTATAGAAATCGAACGGTTCGAGATTTCCCCTTATACCGGATTCATCCACATCCTCTACCCCGAATTCGGAAACATCACATGCTGCTTTATTCCACAAATAATCCTGCATTATCATGCGCTCGACAGGTTCTTTCCTGGTAGTGGTATGTGTATTCCCTTTATTATCGCGATGCGTATCACGGTGTATTTTGTTGCCGAATATCCAGCCGCATACCTTACCCAGCGACCGCCAGAATGGTATATGAATTAAGAAAATATCAGTAAATTCAGCCTGTTTTTTCAACTTCCTATCCTTGTCTAACTTACCGAACCATTTTGTAGCTGATTCCTTGACCTTGTCACGTTCTATCTTACTACTGACATGATACTGTAGAACACCCTCGTCACCCATTACCAGCAATGAAGTATCGCAATACGGGCATTTCAGGACATTTTGCCCTTCCTGCAGTTCAACCGTGCCGCCGCAGCCAGGACACATGAGTCCTTTTATTACTTCCAGTTTGTTCTCGGTCATTGTTACACCCTCTCGGCAACAAGTACTGCCGCTATTATCACTATTAATGCAGTAACGAGGTATGCCACCAATACTTCAGGAAATCCAAGCAGCATGCCTTCCAAAAAAAACAATATTGTTGCCCCTCCGCCAACGATAAGATAAGGCATCTCGGACTTTGAAGGGAATTCAGATACCATAACCTCGCTGGAAGAGCCATCAACTGCAGCACTATAATTATTTTCTTTGAAATTATATTGAAAAATATATAGCGGGATATGTACCAGTGCGCTCAGGGTCACTGTGGAAATATCAACACCTTCATTGACAAGCCACTCGACTGCCGAAGTGTATAGCACATGCGGTTCCTGTATTGCAGTATTGCCGGCGTCATTCTCGTTGTAGAACCTCAGGTCACCGGCAGGAATGGACAGTTCCTTAATACCAGGTATTGGTGTGGGAGATGCGGGCTGGACCTTAATTTTTTCATCTCCGTTCTGCTTGATCTTGAAATACCAGATCGGAAAATAAATGAACTCTGTTCCTGTTACCTGTGCTTCTTTGTCCAGACCTTTTACTGTCTTACTGCCTGCCATCCAGCGTTTCAGGGACGCTTCGGCATTAGGCTGGTCAATAGTAGGTTCCAGCATATAGTGGAATACTACCTGGCTTTTATCAATATAAACGGCAGAAGAACAGTACTCGCACGTTAAAAAGGTCTGTCCTTCAATCACATTTACGCTGGCACCGCACTGGGGACATTGTACTTCCATCCTGACCACTTTCCTACTCTATTTTTGTGCCACAGCCCGGACAAAATTTGGTGCCTGTCTGCAATTCAGCTTTGCACTGGGGACAGCTTGACACCATTTTTGTGCCACAGTTCAAGCAGAACTTTGAGCCTTGCGGCACTTCAGCATTGCATTTTGGACACGACATGCCCCCCCCTATCTTTGTACCGCAGTTGATGCAGAACTTAGACCCTGGAGGAATATCAGTGCCGCAGGAGGGACATTTTATTCCACCTGATGGTGCAGCCTGCTGGGGTTGAGCTGGTTGCTGAGCCTGTTGTGGCTGCTGCGCAGCGGGTGCCATCTGGTTTGCCATCATCATTCCCATACCCATACCTGCTCCCATCCCAACACCCATTCCAGCACCTGCTCCTGCAGCACCACCTTCCTGCTTTGCAGCATCACGCATAGCCTTACCGGCCTGGAATGCCATGTACGCATCCTTTTGACTCTGGTCAGTAAGGCCCAGGGCTCCGATTCCAGCACGTTCGTCAATAGATTTCTGGACATCTTCAGGGAAATTTATGTTTAGACCGGCTATACGCATTATCTTTACACCATATTCTGCAACATCCGGCTCTAATTTTGAAAGAAGTATCTGCTCTATCTCTTCAAGATATGCAGGCAGGTCCAACGCTGATAACTGTTTCTGGGTCTTAAGCTCTCCCAATGTGTCATTGAGCTGCATTATAACCTCATCTTTCAACCAGCTGATCACATTGTCACTTTCACTGAAACCCTTCGTCCCGATGAACTGGGTGATAAACTGCACAGGGTCAACCACTTTGTATGCGAACTGTCCGAAGATGCGCAGCCTGATCATTCCGAAATCCTGGTCCCTGAATGTAAATGCTTCAGCACTGCCGAATTTTCCTCTGAGTTCCCTGCGCTGCACATAATAAACTTCAGCCACTGGCTGGGTACCTGTTATCTTTCTCTGGAGTTCGGTAAGTACAGGTATGTTAAGCGAAGAAAGCCCGTATCGACCACCTTTATCCAGAACGGTCAGTACTTTTCCGTCCCTGAAAAATACAGCATATTCATCTTCCCTTACAACTACATTATCATTCCAGATAATGTTCCTGGGTATCCGGTACATCACTTTGTCGCCTTTGGCGGCATCATCCCACATGAAAGTGGTTGCTCCGGACATACTCTTCCCGGACCCTTTTGTTGTTGGTGTCTTTTTGTCAAATAGCATTTATGTTACCTCCAGTCGTGCAATCATTTTCATTCTATTATCCAGAATTGAATTAAACTCATTAAGTGAATTCTTGATATTTCGCATATTCTGCACTACAGCCTCATCAGAAGAGAGTATTGAATCCAGAAGTCCACCAGCCATTTTATTCATCGAATCTATTGTCTGAAGCAGTGCCAGGTCCCATTCATACATGGCATTCAATTCTGCCTCTTCAATACGAAAATCTGCAGAGATTCCTGAATATCCCTGTTCAGCATGTCGTATCCTGTTCTCTACATGTCTGGAAGATTTTAATATATTACCCATATCTGAAATTAGTGTAAGTTCCATTGCCCTGCTAAGTTCTTCCCTGCAGTTCTCAAAAACATTATTGACTTCATTCATTTTATCCGCAAGATGTTGACGCAACAAACTGTCAGCTGCTCTGATATCCTCACGCTGGCGGTATCCTTTAAAACCTGGAATGAGCAGTTCGATTTTTTTCAATAATCCTCTGTCTTCTTCCACCTTTGTTCTTAGATCGGTCATTGGTTCACCAGTCTAAAACTTAAACTAAGTAGCAATAAATGTTTTTAATGTTGCAGATATTATACTCGTGACACTATTTTTATAAAATCAATCAATAATTGAACCTGACTATTATACAGTAATCTTTTTATCGACATGGATACTCTACTGTCAGTATTATTCAAGATACTATTAATTACCATAATATAATATATACAACATTTTAAATAGGTGAAATAAATTGCGCAAGAAACTGACAGTAATACCTGAAAGATGTTCCGGATGCAGGGTATGTGAACTGGTATGTGCCATATCCCATGCCGGGGTCAATAATCCAAAAAAGGCCAACATACGGGTCATTTCGCTTTATCCGCATCCTGTTATCAAGATGCCCATCGTGTGTGAGCAGTGCAAGAAGCCCAAATGCCGGGATGCATGTCCCACTGATGCCATTGTTGTCACTGATGGGGTGGTGACAATTTTGGAGGACAGATGCGTTTCATGCCATGCCTGCGTGAGTGCATGTCCCATTGGTGCCATATTCGTGCATGAGGATATTGAGACACCATTCAAATGTGATATGTGCGGCGGCAAACCAAAATGCGTAGCAGCATGTCCTAAAAAAGCTATTCTGTATGTCCCTGAGCATACCCTGGGCCAGGCACACCGCCTGGCATCGGCATTGCAGTATGCCAATATGCAGGAAGTAGAATATTATGAGCATGGCGTAAAGAAAAAACTGAGATACGCAGAGATCGAGACCGGTGGTACAAGGGGTGATTCCAAATGAGCATTAAAGGCGGATATTTCATGAAGGTCCTGCATGTTGACCTGACAGAGTGCAAGACCCATGTGGAAGAGGTAGATGAGGAGTTTGCCCTGAAATACATCGGTGGCAGAGGCTGGGGTGCCCGTCTGGTGTGGGAAAACATGAAGGAAGATACCGACCCCCTGAGCCCCGGGAACATTATAGTAATAGCACCCGGACCCCTTTCCGGATTATATCTCCCATCCTCGGGCAAGACATCTTTCTGTTCCATCAGCCCGACCACGGGCATATACGGAGACAGCAATATCGGAGGCATGTTCGGTGTGGAATTGCGTCAGGCAGGGTTCGATGCAGTGGTTATCAAAGGTAAGGCACCCGAACTTTCCTACCTGTGGATAGATGATGATGATGTCCAGTTGAAGAAGGCTGAAAAATATTCAGGTATGGGCAGCATAGAAACCGAGCACCTGTTGCGTGAGGATATCGGGGACGAGACCGTGAAGGTGGCGTCCATTGGTCCTGCAGGCGAGAAACTGGCCCGGATGGCATGTATCACTGCTGATTGGGGGCGCAATGCCGGCCGTACTGGTATGGGTGCCGTACTGGGGTCTAAGAATCTTAAGGCCATTGCTATTCGGGGAACTAAGGACCTGCCTGTGGCAGACCTGCCCCGGTTGACCCTTGCCAGCGACAAGGCATACAGGAAGTTGTCCAGACACAACCTGTTCGAGTTCTGGCAGCGCCAGGGTTTGATGAGCGTTATCGATTATGCCAACACGGCAGGTATCATACCCGTACATAATTTCAAGGATACACATTTCGAGGAAGCCGACAAGATAAACGGCGATGTTATGGAACTGGAATACAAGATAGGCGATACCGCCTGTTTTGGATGTCCTATGGCATGCGGCAATGTGAATCTGGTCAAAGACGGGAAATATGCGGGCACGGTTATCGAGGGGCCCGAATACGAGACCGCAGCCATGTTTGGTTCCAATGTGGGTATAAGCGATTTTGCTGCCATACTGCGGGCCAATTACCTGTGTGATGAGTACGGTATAGATACTATAACAGCAGGCAGCCTCATCAGTGTAATGATAGAGGCATACGAGAAGGACCTGGTCACGTTGGAAGAACTGGATGGCATGGCCCTGACCTGGGGCGATGACGAGAGTATCATGGAAATGATACGCAAGATAGCCTTCAGGGAAGGTGTTGGAGATACTTTGGCAGAAGGGGCATATGGTGTTATTAAACGCTGGCCTCAACTGGCACCCATAATAAACCATGTGAAGGGATTGGACCAGTCGGCATATGATGCCAGGGTGGCCATGACCATGGCGCTTGGATATGCGACTTCGGATATAGGGGCTCACCATGCACGGGCGTGGCCTATTGCCAAGGAACTTGAGATGGGTGCCAACTGGGATCTCAATGATAAGGCTGAACTGGTCATATATCACCAGACAGTACGGCCACTGTTCGATATGCTGGGCGTGTGCAGGCTGCCATGGATTGAACTTGGGTTTGATGAGAATACCTATGCAGAGTTCTTTAGTGCGGCTGTTGGTATTGAATTTACATTGGAAGAACTGCTAAAGTTGAGTAATGACGTGTACAACCTGACCCGTGCCATCAATATCAGGCTGGGACTTGTCAGGGATGATGACAGGCCGCCTGACAGGGTGTTCAACGACCCCATCAAGACCGGTCCCCATGCAGGGAAGGTGTTGAACAGGGATGAGTTCAAAGAGATACTGGACATTTATTACCAGCGCAGGGGCTGGGATATGGATGGTATACCCACTGATGAGACCCTGAAGGCCAGTGGTCTTGAGGATGCCATTGAGTACATGGTGCCTAAGCGAAAAGCGAAGTAAAGTGGAGATGATTCAGATGAAAAACCTGACCATAGGATTTATCGGAACAGGAAAGATGGGCGAGGCACTGATACGTGGTATTATTAGTGCGGGCCTTGTGGAGCCTGCCAGGATATATGCCAGCGACATCGATGAACAGAAACTGAATATGTTGACCGAGGAACTGGGTATAATGGTTACCACTGACAATGGGGTGACCATTAAAGAAGCTGATGTCATCATCCTGGCTATTAAACCCCAGATTATCCGCTACGTGTTAAAAGGTATCAAGGAATCGGTTATAAAGAAGCACCTGTTTGTGAGCATTGCAGCAGGTGTGAACATTGATAACCTGACTGATGAACTGCCTGGCGGTACCCGGGTGATACGGGTCATGCCTAATATTTGTGCCACTGTGGGTGAGGCCGCTTCTGCCATCTGTCCGGGAGATGCTGCAACCGAAGCTGATGTGGAGACTGCCCGCAAGATATTCAATGCAGTGGGCCGGACCGTGGTGGTAGACGAGCACCTGATGGATGCGGTTACAGGGCTTTCCGGGAGCGGACCTGCGTTTATTTTCGTGATCATTGAGGCACTGGCAGACGGTGGCGTGCACCAGGGACTGGACCGGATTACGGCACAGACCCTGGCAGCCCAGACTGTGCTTGGTGCGGCTACCATGGTGCTGGAGTCGGGCCAGCATCCTGGCGAGTTGAAGGATATGGTGACCTCACCGGGCGGGACTACCATCCGTGGGATCGAGGCACTGGAGAAAAGTAAGGTCAGGGCTGGTGTTATGAGTGCGGTGATAGCAGCTTCTGAGCGGTCCAGGGAACTTGGCGAATAGGGGAGATGGATATTATGGGCAGCGATGCAGTCAACTTGATACTGCAACAAAAACCCGCCCGGGTGTTAGTTACAATAAGCAGAGAAGGTGAGACGTACGCTTCTGTGATATCCAGGGAGATAGAGTCTACTTTTGCGCATACTACAAAAATACTTACTAAACTGGAAGATCTGGGTCTGGTAAAATTCGAGCAGGACGGCAACGACAATAGGGTGAAGCGGGTTGCTCTGACATCCCGGGGTGATGCTGCTGCAGCACTGGTGGAAGAGTTGTCGGATGTGCTGGAAGGGAAAAAGATTACAAAGAAAAACGGCACTGTGCGCAGAAAAGAGAATAAAAAGAAGGCTGCCCCAAAAAAACCAGCTGGTGAGTTCGGCCCAAAACTTGAGATGTTAAAAGCCC
>JAKRWB010000062.1 GCA_022353185.1 ANME-2 cluster archaeon
AGTTTTTCATAATTTCATTAATAATTATATTTTAGTTTAACCTTTGATGTTGCCGTGAGTGCCCTTCATTAAAACTTGAAATGCTGGTTAGGGAATTTACGTGGGCATCTACAATAGAAGCAAGTTTCTTGTGCTTCAAATGAAGCTCCGCATAGCAGAGCTGTTTGGCATCTCATGTCTAAGGCTACTTATGTTGCATTGATCATGGCTTGTCCCAACCGCAGCAGAGCTGCGGAGTATAACGATTGAGATCAAAAGCATTAATATCGGGAAAATCGTCATGCATATATACTCCCTAAACCATTTAAATCCAGTGAAAAAATGAAAGCCTGCATCATGTGCGGCGGTGAAGGTACGCGTCTGAGACCGCTGACGTTCGACCGCCCCAAACCCAACATTCCTTTATTGAACAAGCCATCAGTAGTACATCTGGTGGAACATCTGGCCACTGAGGGTTTCAATGAAATCGTAATTACCATAGGTTATCTGGGGAATGAGATTGAGGATGCACTGGGTGATGGCAGCCTGTTCGGAGTTCACATAGATTATGTGCGGGACAAGACCAAATTGGGCACTGCCGGCAGCATAAAGAATGCAGAGTCACTGTTAAAGGACGAGCCTTTCATTGTTATTGGCGGAGACCATGTGATGGACCTGAACCTTCGCGAATTATACCGCTTCCACGAACATAATAATGCAAAGGTCACTATTGGCCTTTTGCCAATTGAAGACCCAAGAGAATATGGTATTGCTGATATGGACGTATTCAACCAGATTCACCGGTTTCATGAAAAACCAAATGCAGGAGATATATTCAGCAATCTTGCCAGTACAGGGATATATGTATGTGACCCTGACATACTTGAATTGATACCCCCGACAGCCAATTTTGATTTTGCCAAAGATTTATTCCCTAAAATGATGAAAATGGGTGACAGGCTAAATGGCTATCTGGTGAGGGGGCACTGGACTGACATAGGTAATGCAAGCGCGTACAGGCAGGCATGTAAATGGAAACTTGAAAAACTGCCTGGAACAATAATCCAAGGGGATTTCAATATAAGGGATGCAAGGGTTCTCGGACCGATTAATATCAGTAACGGGGTAACGGTAGGCACCAACTCTGCCCTGGTGGGGCCTATTATGATTGGGGAGAACACCACCATCGGAAACGAGGTGCTCATAGGTCCTTACACTTCCATTGGCGCTAATTGCAACATAAAGAGCGGGGCCAGGATACTGTCTGCCATTATCTTCAATGATGTGGAGATTGGAAAGAACAGTAGCGTTTCTGGAGCGATAGTTGACAATTCCACCAAAATAGGTGGCAACTGTACACTGGAAACAGGCACTGTTATCGGACCCAGGGTGATTATCCGGGATAATGTCACTGTCCATTCCAATGTGAGCGTGTGGCCTGAACTTGTTATTGAAGAAGGTATAAATGTGAAAGAGACCTTGCAAAACCCGGGTTATACTTCTCATAGCTCACACAATTCATGAAAGTCACCTGATTCATGTAAATGACTT
>JAKRWB010000063.1 GCA_022353185.1 ANME-2 cluster archaeon
ATTATTTAGTGGGGCTCCTACGGGAATCGAGGGGCTCCCCTCCTCCCAACTATAGTATTTTTAATTTTTGCTTGTTTAACTGTAATATTGAGCCAATTAGTCCGGTACTTCATTCATTCGATTTGTTAAATCTGGAATATTCACCTTTAGCATAGTTTCCTCTATATCGTACATTATTTATAATTCCCATAACACTGACATATTGTTTTAAATTTATATCCAACCCAGGATGGATGTTTATCAGCATGGCCCAAAAAAATGACGAACCCATACACATTTTCTCAAGCTGGTGCAAGCAGTGCGGCATCTGCATAGCCATTTGTCCAAAGAAAGTACTTGAAAAAGGCCCTGACGGTTATCCTTATGCAGCCAGGCCTGAGGATTGTATCCTGTGCGGAATGTGTGATGTCCACTGTCCAGATTACGCAATAACTTTACAGGCGAAACATGAAGTGAAAGAGGAGGTAGAGCATGAATAAGCGAAATGAGGTATTATTGCAGGGTAATGAGGCATGTGCCATGGGCGCACTGGCAGCAGGCATGCGGTTCTTTGCAGGATACCCTATTACCCCCAGTACGGAGATAGCCGAATTCCTGGCAGCCGAACTACCCAAATTGAACGGGACATTCATCCAGATGGAAGATGAAATATCCAGTATGGGT
This sequence comes from ANME-2 cluster archaeon, assembly GCA_022353185.1. Classification (GTDB taxonomy): domain Archaea; phylum Halobacteriota; class Methanosarcinia; order Methanosarcinales; family Methanocomedenaceae; genus Methanocomedens_B. Next base: position 664 of record JAKRWB010000063.1, read on the forward strand.
GCCATAATCGGTGCCTCACTTGCAGGCACCAAATCCATGACAGCCACCAGCGGCCCGGGATTTTCACTGATGCAGGAAAACATTGGTTTCGCATCCATGGCAGAAGTTCCCTGCGTGGTGGTCAATGTAATGAGGGGGGGGCCCAGTACCGGAATGCCCACCCGGCCCAGCCAGGGCGATGTCATGCAGAGCCGCTGGGGCACCCACGGAGACCACCCGGCCATTGTGCTGTGCCCCAAATCTGTACTGGAATGCTATACCTTGACAGTCCGTGCCTTCAACCTGGCAGAAAAATACCGGACTCCGGTCATTGTGCTGATGGATGGTATAGTAGGCCACATGTGGGAGAACATCGAGATTCCCTCCACTCTTGAGGTGATAGACAGGGCAAAACCCACAGTCCCTCCTGAATGGTATCATCCATACGAGAACCTTCCTGGTGGAGATATTACACCCCTGGCCCCCTTTGGTCAGGGATATCGTTACCATGTAACCGGTATGGTACATGACAGGTCTGGTTTCCCTACCCTGGACCACGACGAGGTTGAACAAGGTCTGAAAAGGATTATCAACAAGATCAAGAATAACCTGCACGACATCATTGATATCGAAGAGTATCTCCTGAAAGATGCAGACATCTGTGTTGTGGCTTATGGAAGTGTGGCCCGGTCGGCCCGAGAGGCAGTAAATATGGCTCGAAAAGAAGGTATTAAGGCAGGGATGCTAAGACCGATAACTCTGTGGCCTTTCCCCAGATTCCATATTGAAGGTATTGCCAATAGAGTGAAAACGTTCGTAGTACCTGAGATGAATCTGGGACAGGTCTATGGTGAGGTACTTAAATCCTGTCCAAAAAAGGCTGTACGGGTGACCAGGGTTGACGGTGAACTGGTAACCCCTGACCAGATTTTTTCGAAAATACAGGAAGTATCATTATGAT
>JAKRWB010000064.1 GCA_022353185.1 ANME-2 cluster archaeon
TACAGCATCAAGAAAGGGGAGCACAACCATTTAGAACTAAACTCCATGGTCTAAAACTTGATGAAAAACTTGTTAAACGTTTACTCCCGGAAATGCAAAACAAGCTCGAGGAGTATAATAAGAACTATTATCGAGGGCTTGAAGCTTTGATATCTAAATATATGCTTCAAGCAGGCGATGGATGGAATATATCGAAAGATGAAGTCAGCTTTTATTTTGTTCTTGGGATGAATCTCCACTACTTATTAAAATCAAATTCAAACAAAGAAAATGAGAACACAGAAGGTGAAATAAATGAGTGAAATAAAAAATCGATCTGAACTCGTATTTTTGTATGACATTAAAGATGCGAACCCGAATGGTGATCCACTGGATGAGAATAAACCAAGAATCGATGAAGAAACAGGAACCAACCTTGTTACCGATGTAAGGTTAAAAAGGACAATCCGTGATTATCTGCATGATTTTAAGAATGAAGAGATATTTGTCATAGGAGTTCGTAACGATAATGGTGAGCTTAAAACTAAAGAGGATCGTCTAACAGACTTAGAAATATCTTCCCAAGACGCTTTGCTAAATAAATGCGTGGATATACGACTGTTTGGTTCAACAGCTGCAATAAAAAAGAAATCCATAGTCTTTACAGGTCCAGTTCAGTTTAAAATTGGGCGATCCTTAAACAAAGTAAAATTAAATTATATCAAAGGGACAACTGTAATGCCATCTACATCTGCAAAAAAACAAGGAACTTTTACAGAAGTATACACTCTACCTTATTCCATCATTTGTTTTTATGGCATTATCAACGAAAACGCAGCTAAGAAAACAAAATTAACAGAAGCAGATGTGAAATTACTCCTTGATGGTATGTGGAATGGAACCAAGAATCTTATATCAAGATCAAAAGCCGGCCAAGTACCAAGATTATTGATGAAAGTCAACTATACAGAAGAAAATTATCATGTCGGTGATTTAAATAGCATGCTTAAACTTTCTGCTGATGTACCAGAAGATGAGATACGCGACATATCTCAATTCAAGATTGATGTTACAGAGCTAATTAACACACTTTCTGGAAACAAGGATAAGATTCAAAGTGTAGAGTATAAAGTAGATGGTAGATTGAATCTACTCTGCAATGGAAATAAATGCACCATGGCAGAATGTTTCAAAGAATCCGGTATAAATACAAATGAGATTGTCCTTTAGGTGTTGCAATGAATAATGTACTGGTGTTTGATGTATGGGGTGAGTATGCACATTTCCGAAAGTACTATACCACAACATCACCCCTCACATTTTCTATCCCGCCAAGAACAGCATTGTGTGGGCTTATTGCAGGGATAATAGGTCTTGATAAAAATGAGTATCTCAAGCATTTTACCAAGGATAAGGCTGACATTGCCGTGCGAATAATATCTCCCACTAAAAAAGTGCGAATTGCTGAAAATTTGATTGATACGAAACTCGCCCCAATGATGAGTAAAATAAAAACCAGAACACAGATACGATTCGAGTTTCTAAAGGATGCCAAATTCAGAATATACTTCCGCCACACTGACCCCCAGATTCATAATAAAGTAAGGGATTTTCTTGAACATCATAAGTGTGTTTATACTCCATGTCTTGGATTAAGTGAGCATATTGCAAATTTTAAGTTCATAGGGGAATTTGAGTGTAGAAAAATCGATGACAATAACTTTGCTGAAATTGATTCTGCCATCCCAATTCCAAATGGCTCGCATGTGGAAATTGATTTTGAAAAGGCTGGAGAATATTTCTCTGAAACTCTTCCAATTGAGATGGAACCGGATAGGACAGTACGAGAATACACTAAGGTAGCTTTTGAGCGAAAAGGTGCCTCAATTGTTGCAAAGGTAGGGAGTTTCTGGGAGCTTAATAATGAGCGAATTATCTTCCTCTGAATTACTCTCTCACCCAATAAAATCTCTGAGATTACATCTTGAAGGTGTTGCAGAGTTATCTAAACAAACAATCGCAGCCAAACGACTTGACTTTCCAGATATTGGCAACACAACTCTCGAGGATATTACATATATCCTTGGCGTGTGTCATGATTTTGGTAAGTCAACATATTTTTTTCAGGAATATATACGAGAAACAGATGATGGTCGCAAATTAAAACTAAAAAATAATCCTCAAACAAAACATGGTCTTATTTCTGCTATATTCACATATTTTGTGCTTAAAAAATATTTATCCGAGAAAAATGAGGAACTCTGGTATTTAGCTATTTTTGGATATTTGATGGTAAAACGACATCATGGAAATCTGAAAAACCCAGTTGATGAGATACTTTCTTTGATAGATGATGAAACCATAGATGTTTTGGTA
>JAKRWB010000670.1 GCA_022353185.1 ANME-2 cluster archaeon
TTGAAGGGCTCCGGGAATTTGGGGTCGATGTTCATGGGTGGGAAAGTATGATGATGAAATGTACAAATTGGAACTGCAAATAACGTTATCGGAACATAGTGATAGGTTTTTTTATGATAAAAATAGATAAAATCATTTGGAAAGAATCTTTTATTGAGAAGATAGAAGGTAAACACCACCTAACCATGTTCGAGGTAGAGGATATTCTGCATGGCAAAAAGAAAGTCTATCGTATTGCAAAAGGTGATGTTAAAGATGAAGATGTGTACATGGCGTTGGGGAAAACCAGCGCGGGGAGATATCTGTCTGTATTCTTCATCTTAAAAAAGAATCGCAATGTGCTACCTATTAGTGCACGTGATATGGACAATAAAGAAAGGAGGAAATATAGACATGCATGAAAAAAAGAACACAATTCCAGAGCACTTCAATAATGCTGAAGAGGCAGGTGAGTTTTGGGACTCTCACTCAGCGGCTGATTACTGGAATGAAATGGATGAGACGGAACTTGAATTTGACATCCAGAGGCGCACATTTTTGGTGCCAGTGGATGGTCGGATTTATCAGCTCGCAAAGAAACAGGCAGAAGCGAAACACAGCACAGTAGAACAAGTAATCAACACTCTATTGGATCGTGAGCTCGTGGATGCATAGTAATGTTCAGAGTAGTAAAAGACAAGATAATCGCTGAGATTGATAAGGTGGAATGAAATGAGCCCTGTATGCGTCCCATTGTTGGGAGAAAAAGAACTCGAATATGCCACCGACTGCATCAAGACGAACTGGACGATTATCTAAAGGAATAAAACATGAAAGGCATAATCCTCGCAGGCGGCACCGGCTCCCGCCTCTACCCATTAACCAAAGTCACCAACAAGCACCTGCTGCCCGTGTACGACAAACCCATGATCTACTACCCCCTGCAGACCCTGATAGATGCGGGCCTGGACGACATCCTGATCATATCGGGCCGGGGCCATGCCGGACATTTCCTTGAGCTGTTGGGTTCGGGCTCGGAATGGGGCGTGCGCATTACGTACGAGATACAGGACGAGGCCGGCGGTATTGCACAGGCACTGGGGCTGGCCGAGGGGTTTGCTGATGAGGAGGATGTGGCTGTTGTCCTTGGTGATAATATCTTCCAGGACAGTATCAGTGAGGATGTTTCGGGCTTTAAGGGTGGTTCGAAGATCTTCTTAAAAGAAGTAC
>JAKRWB010000671.1 GCA_022353185.1 ANME-2 cluster archaeon
CAGTCCTTATATAATCCAGATTTAAAACCTCAAGCATACTTGCCCTCATTAACCGCATGATAGATGCGCATCCTGATACTCCCAAGGTTACTGCCGGAAGGATTATATGCGAAATATCTCCATAACCAAAGGCTGGAAACCAATCCAAATAAACTGCAAAGAAAAGAATTAAAAGCAAGCCCAGCCAAAAATTTGGCATGGAAACACCAAACATTGCAATGAACCTAGAAAAATGGTCCACCTTCGAGTTGTGTTTTACTGCAGATATAATTCCCAGAGGAATCCCTATTGCAATGGATATTGTCTGCGAGAGAAAAAATAGCACAAGAGATGCGGGAAACCTATTTAGAAACTCCTTTAGCACAGGCTCTTCAGTCCTAAGCGATGTACCAAGATCACCATGCGATATCTTATAAAGCCATCTTGCAAACTGGATTGGAATTGGAGCGTTTAATCCATGCTTCTCTTTGAACGCATCTATCTGTTCTTGAGTTGGAGCACCCTGCAACTGCCTCTCAAGCATTAACTCTGCAGGATCTCCAGGAGCAAGATAAAGGATGGAAAAGGAGAGTACAGAAGCCCCAAGCATAATCGGGATTAACAAAAGCAATCTTTTCGCTATGTATTTCTTCATTTTTATTCCAATTTTGTAGCACTCAACAAAAACTTATCATTCCCCCAATAACCATACTTCAGCCGTTCGATAAACGTTCTGGTTATCGGAATTGCCATCTTTGATACATTAATTTCTTCAAAACCGCGGTGCTCAAGAATTTCGATGTCTGCCTGAGGACGTTTTCTCTGCTTCATCGGTAAGTTCTTCTCCATATTTTTGTCGTAATGTCCATGCCATGGGATTCGATGCTCTGTGATCAAAATCAGAGGCACGGCAAGGAAACGCCAAACTTGTTTGCGTAGTGCTTGACCATTCCAGCTACCATCGATTATTATCACCCTGCCTTCGGGTTTTAAAACCCTTTTCCATTCGCTTACTGCTTTCTCAGGGTTTAGCATAGTCCAAAGAAGATGTCTATTAACTACAACATCAAAAATCTCGTCATGGAATGGAAGGTCTTCTGCATCACCGAAATCGAACTTCACTGGAATCTCTATGCTCTTTGCTTTCTCCCTTGCTTTTTCCAACATTCTATCACCTGAACAGATCAGCAATTCCCCCCCACATGCTTTACTGATAGCGAAAGTAACATTTCTTTGTAGGGGTATTCCCTCC
>JAKRWB010000672.1 GCA_022353185.1 ANME-2 cluster archaeon
GAAGAAGGGCGGTGGGTCGCCTGAGAAGGTGATACGGGACTATTTCCTCAAATCGTTCTTCAAAGACCACGTGAAGATGTACAAGAAAAGGCCCATATACTGGCTCTTCACCTCAGGCAAGGGCAGGGGGTTCAATGCGCTGGTGTATATGCACAGGTATAATCGGGAAACACTGGCAAAGATGAGGACGGATTATCTGCTTAAACTTGAGGATAAGCTTGATGCCAGGATTGGGATGCTGTCAAAAAGAGGAAATGAAAATGAGACAGATAAGCTGCCATTATCAGAAAGAGACAAGCAGGAGATAGGCAGGCTTTCGAAATTGATCGATGAGCTTACAGAGTATGATGCGGTGTTGAATAATAAGGCGCTGGAGTTTATTGATATTGATCTGGATGACGGGGTTGTGGTGAATTATGCGAAGTTTGAGGGGTTGGTGGGGGAGATATGAATGAATAAGGGAATGACGATTGAAGCTGAAGAAGATCGATCACCATCATGATTATGGTGTCGGAGGAATGTTAGATGGAATGGTTACAAATTCTTGGTCCAACACTTTTAATGGTGCTGGGTGGGATAATTACCTGGTTTATAAAATCTAAGATCGAAGAACTGCGTACGATAGAAGAAAAACTTCGAGAAGAACGCAGAAATATCTATGCTCAGATACTCGACCCCTATATTCGTCTTTTTGCTGACATGAAGGAGAAAGGTCCTGATGAGGCATTGAAATTGATTACGTCTTATGATTATAGAAAAACTGCGTTTAATCTCAATTTATTTGGTTCCGATGATGTGGTTCTTGCATATAATAATCTCATGAAACATACATATGCGGGTGAAGCCACAGAAAATAAAGATCCGAATAAAATGATGCTCTTGTGGGGAAAGCTTCTACTTGAAATTCGCAAGAGTCTTGGCAATAAGAATACCAAACTTGATGAATTTGATATGCTTAGAGCAATGATTAAAGATATTGATAAGTTGGTACATGAGTGAGCAACTTCGCCAAAATTATTTCCATCGAGCGAATTTCGTATGTCAGCGAAACGTATGCGAAAGAGTGTGCCATGAAAGAAGATGATGAATATGGAGAATAAAGAAAATCTGAAAGAATGTATGTTTAAGGAAATTGAGATAATTCAAGATATCATAAAACGTATGGCATTTAATTCCTTTATGATTAAAGGATAGGCCATAACCCTTGTCGTCATAACT
>JAKRWB010000065.1 GCA_022353185.1 ANME-2 cluster archaeon
CCCCCAACGGAGGCTCGAAACCCGGGCAGGGCGTCACTGGCTGTAATATCAGTGGCAAAGTCTCATCAATATCGGAACAGCTCCTGGCAATGGTCTGCAAGGCATCGTTTGACGTCTTGTCAGTCACCACACATTTGGCAAAGGTCACAGCTCCTGCCTCGTAGAATATCCCCAGGGTCTCCAGTTCTGCCTTCAACAGCGACCGGTAATCATCTGAAGCATTGTGTTCTGGCAATTTGATATCACATGCCGCCACATCCACCACATTCTGCACCTTCCGTGCCTCATCAGGCAGGCAGCCGTTGGTCTCAATATACAAAGGATAATCCACCCGCCTTGACATCTCATTAATAAACTCCGCATGCTCCAGCGGTTCGCCCCCGGTCAGGGATATATGTCGAGTGGCGGGTGACCAGAGCTCATTGATGATCTCAATAAGAATCTCCATGTCAATTGGATTGGAGACATCCCTGAACTCGCCAGTGCCAGGGACCGATTCAACCTTGCATACCTGAACATTGGGTTGCCTGGACTGCGGAGTATCACAGTAGCTACAATGCAGTGGACATCCCTGAAACCTGACAAACACCTGGCGCATACCAGTAAAGATACCCTCGCCCTGAATGGAATTAAATATCTCGCCAAGAAATACCGGTTCTGTCATCCTGAATAAAAAAAGAAAATTGCGGGAATTATATCCCGCTTATACCGTATGATTCCAGTATAACCTCTGCGTTCAGGTGACCGGCATGATAGGTCTTACCTGTATCAAGGTCATTTACTGTCATTTCAGCAGGTGCAAAGATGTAGGGATCTATCTTGTAGAAATCATATCCTGCATCCTTAAATGTTTTAAAGAAAGGTTTACCGTAATCAGAAGACGTTGAAGATGGAACCTGCTTGAACAGTTCTTCATTGAATCCTCGTGTTGTCAGCACAATGGAACCATAGTATATGACACTGTCATTAGTACAACCCATAGCTTTCAGGTCATCCTTGACAACCGGTGCAATAGGTGCAGTACCGGTGCCGCTCACAATCTGTGTAGTATCGAATCCCAGTTCATTGAGCTTGAATATTCCAGTTTCCACAACCCTGCCAGAAACCTGTATCGAACCTACGATACTGGCTGTAGGTGCTACCAGGGCGATTGTGTTCTCTACAGGCACCTTACACGCATCTGCAATGAATTGCATAACCTTTTCATCAGGAATTTTATTGGATTCCAGGGCTATCACAGTATGGTCATACTCGTCCTCATAATGTATTCTCTCAAAAGTGTGCTTGGGTTTCATCGAAAGAGCCCTTGCCGGACCAGAACCCATAGCAAAATACTTATCCACACTAATTTGCCAGCCTGCTTTCTGTGCTCCCAGGCATGAGATGGCCGGGTGGTCAGTTGTCACGTCGATAAACGCCAGTGGGATGTCTCCTACCTTATGCACGCTTATGCCTGTAGTGCATAAACCCCCCATGCAGATATCTGTAAACATTAGTCCTGCATCGTAACTGCCGCTTACATTCACACCACAGTCGATAACAAGTGCATCGTTTTTGAGCTCAATGGTCTTAACCTTAAGCTCCTCGGCCCAATCCATCATCTCTTCAGCAATCTCAAGTCCCTTTTCATTAACACTTAACATCCATTCACCTACCAATATAAACTAATTAATTTGCATGTGCAACCTTAAGATATAAGGGTTTTGAAATGTGTTTAGACTAGAAGATACTTCATATGTCCATTCTAAAAAACAAAGTGTCTCCGTCCACTCTTACCACTGAAAATCCGGATTTCAGATATATACTGACTGCCCTGCCAAGTGACTTGTCGGTCTTCAAAGTAACAACAGGATAATGGGACATGGCATATGACAGGGCGTACTGGAACAATTGCTTGCCATACCCCCTGCCCCTGAACTCTTGTTTCATATATAATCTGCGAATTTCGCATTGTTCAGCACCGACCCTGCGTATTGCAGCAGTACCTATGATCTCATCCCCTAATATCCCTGTGAAGAACATACCGCCATCAGCAAGGTAATAACCCCCGATGTCATCCAGGTCAGAATCCTTTTCAGGGTCAAAGTCGAATCCCTGCTCAGCAAGCACTCCGAGAACCAGTTCCTTCACTTCAGTTCCCCTATTGGGAATAAATCTCTCTATTCTCATAATACTCTTCATGGCAAATATTTATCAGGATGGTCCAGATAATCCAGCACGATGACAGTCAACATCTCAGCCCCCCTGACAAGTATATCCTCATCTATATCGAACCTGCTGGAATGATTGCCCTCAATGATGTCTTTTTCAACATTCCTTGTCCCCAAACCCATGTACACACCAGGTATCTCTTCCAGATAATGGGCAAAATCCTCTGCTCCGAAAAACGGCTCAATGTCTTCACTCACGATAGGGAAATGCTTCTTGAGTACAGCAATGGCCTGTTTGGAAAATACCGGGTCGTTTACCAATACCGGATAACCATGCATAATCTCCAGTTCATACATTGGCAGCCCCTGAAATAATTCATTTTTATATTCGTCCAGTATACCATCCAGCGTGTTCCTGATAGTATCCTCGATAATGTCCGTGTCTTTACTGTCAAAAGTCCGGAAACTGCCCAGTATCTCCACTTCATCCGGTGTCCTGTTAAACTGTGACCCGCCTGCTAACTTACCAAACCCCAGGATGAAACGGTCCTTTAACACTCTTTTTTCAATATCAGCCTGTATACATCCGATGAACCTTGAAGCCATGGAAATGGGGTCTATGCAAAGGTGTGGACTTAAATGATGTCCGCCTTTGCCCGTGATCTTTATTGTCATGATATTGGAAGTAGCCATGAACGGCCCGGCTCTGAATTTTATCTCGCCTGAATCGATGTTACTAAAAACGTGCAGCCCGACTATGGCATCAATTTCTTCCAGCCCGCCTTCTTTTATCACTTCTATCGCACCCCCGGGCGGCTGCTCCTCACCGGGCTGGAAAATCAATCTGACAGAACCTCTAAAATTATCACGCTGCTGGATAAGCAGCCGGGCCGCACCAAGTACTATAGACATATGAGCATCGTGCCCGCATGCATGCATAAAACCAGGATGCTGTGAAATATATTCCCTGTTCATTGACGTAACCTCTTCAGTAACCTCAAGTCCATCCATATCGGAACGGAGTGCGATGGTACTACCCAGACCGTTCCCTTGAATAGTGGCTACAACCCCGGTGTTGGCAATTGGTCTTCCATTAAGCCCAAGGTCTTTCAATATCTCTATAACCTTTTCCTGGGTCCTGAACTCTGCAAAACTTAACTCAGGAATCCTGTGGAACTCACGCCGTTTGGCTATTACCCAGTCCCTGAACTGCTCATTGATATTGTGCAACTAAATACCTGCCTATATATTCCAGATTAACCTGTTCAACCGCCTGATTCCAGGATGTTTTTCATGGATGTTTTTCATTATAGATTATCATTATAGACTCCTGTGCGTTTAATGAATTGGTAGTGTATTTATTATATGATTAGTTAATTAATTATAATCAAAGCATAATTATTTATTAGATGCGAAAATTCTATAAATCAATAAACTAATCTGTCTACAAACGATTGTGGAAAGGTGAGGAAGTATTACAATGATAGAACTGATATACACTTTCATGGAAATTTATAATGTGGGAGCAGCATTTATCCTCATTTTTATGATTGGACAGATGCTGATTATGCTCAGAGGCGTGGATAAGGCCGTCCTTAAGGCCAGGATTTTTTTAAAAGAGGAAATCCTTGAAAAAACGTGGATGTTTATAGCCATTGCAGGAGCATCCTTTGCTCTTCATTCAATGACTAACTTTATTGAAACCCTGATGGGAATAGACACATATTACTTAAATGAAATCACCCAGATAATTTTCCTCGTAGCATTTATCCTGGCAGTTTACCAGTGGTATGTTTTCCTGGGCAACCTCGATAAAAGAGAATAAAATAATCTGAAACATTGGCAATGACCTGATATGCTATCTAAAATCTCAGCGCGACTTTTTAAGAATTATGAGGCCAAAGATGTTGCGAGAGAACATGCGTTAAAACTTTCTCGCAACATTGTCAGGCTCAGCAGCAAGGCCATAAAGTCCATCCACAGAAGACAATTCGACCAGGCTATAGAGATTATTGTTGAAGCCGGGGCATTAAATACTGAAATAAAATCCATACTTGCAGACCATCCTGAACTGTACTTTGCCGGGTTTGTAGAACACGCCCAGCAGGAATATGCCGAAGCCACCATACTCTACAGCATTATAAAAGAAAACAAGATACCCGACACTACAGAAATAGACGTTGAAGACTCTGCATACCTGATGGGGCTGGGGGATGTAGTAGGAGAACTACGACGAGTAATCCTTGACTTTATCAGGCTTGACAAAACCGCAGAAGGTGAAAAATACCTGGATATAATGGATGACATATATACCAACATATTATTATTTGATTTCCCTGACGCATTGCTCAGGGGATTGAGGCATAAAAGTGATGTGGCCCGCAGTCTTGTCGAGCGCACGCGTGGCGAACTGACCAATGCAATGGGACAGGCAAAGCTTAAAGAACGTATGTCTGAACTGGAAAAAAAGCTGGAATAGAATTTGTGTACGGTCGGTGTTTTGGATACCGAATACCTGATGCACAAAAGACTTTAGTGTAATTTATATACCAACATTGTCGTATATAATCACGATTTAACAGGACGGCTTACATGAAATTCGACCCTGAAGATATTAAGAAAGCGGCAAAAAAAGATTTTGATGCCGCCTGGAACCGAGGAAAAGAGTACATAACACAACCCACAATCCCGGACCAGTATCCCAGGTTCAAACTGGGTTATGGGAAACCCCACCCAATTTATGATACTATACAGAAACTGAGGGAAGCCTATCTCCACCTGGGATTCACAGAAACGGCTAACCCATTGATAGTGGAAGACAGAGAGATACACAAGCAGTTCGGGTATGAAGCACTGGCCGTGCTGGACCGCTGTTTCTACCTGGCAGGCTTACCCCGGCCCAATGTTGGCATTTCTGATGAGAGGATAGCCCAGGTCAAAGAGATTATCGATGTGGATGATGCCGGGATAGATACCATTCGCCAGATATTACATTCATACAAGAAAGGCGAGATCGAGGGTGATGACCTGGTGCCTGAGATATCACACCGGCTGGATGTTCCAGACTCTAAAGTGGCAGTGATGCTGGACCATGTTTTTCCTGAATTCAAGGAACTGGCACCAATCGGCTCCAACAAGACTCTGAGAAGTCACATGACCTCGGGCTGGTTCATTTCCCTGGGCGCAATGGTTGAACGGGCCCGACCTCCAATCCGGCTGTTCAGCGTGGACAGGTGTTTCAGGCGGGAACAGCAGGAAGATGCCACCCGGTTGATGACATATTTCTCTGCATCCTGTATTATCATGGACCCTGAAGTTACAGTGGAACACGGCAAAGCCGTAGCCGCCGGATTGCTGTCCCAGTTCGGCTTTGAGAAATTCAGTTTCAGGCCCGATGAAAAACGTAGTAAATACTACGTACCCGATACCCAGATAGAGGTTTTTGCATACCACCCGGGCCTGGTAGGCAGCAATACCAAATACAGTGATGGGTGGGTGGAAGTGGCCACTTTCGGCATATATTCACCTTCTGCCCTGGCCCAGTACAACATCCCTTGCCCGGTGATGAATTTGGGACTGGGTGTGGAGCGGTTGGCCATGATACTGCACAATTCAACTGATGTGCGCGCCCTTACTTATCCACAGTTCCCGCTTTATGAGGACGAATGGAAGATGACTGACGAGGAACTGGCAGGAATGATATCTGTTGAGAAGGCACCTGCCAGCAAAGAAGGATGGGATATCCAGCGCGCCATTGTCAGGGTATGCGAGGAGCACGGCAGCGATGCCAGCCCGTGCGAGTTCCTGGCATGGGAAGGTAAGGTGAACGACCGGGACGTTAAGGTCTGGGTCACCGAACCTGAAGATGATACAAAGCTGTGCGGGCCTGCTGCCATGAACCACATCGTGGTAGTGGATGGCGATGTTTTGGGTCTGCCTGATTCACCCAAATACGAGAAGAAGTTTAATCAGGGTACAGTAGCGAACCTGAGATATATTGAAGCTTTTGCAGCACTGGCAGCAGCCGATGTCGAAGCTGCATCTGAAACGGGAGATTCAGCTGAAACCAGGGTACGTATCGTGAAAGTGCCCTCTGAAGTGAATGTGAAGCTTGATCCCATTGCCCAGCGGTATATTACCGGGCACAAGAAGAAGATCGACTTGCGTGGGCCGGTTTTCACGACTGTCAGGTCTGAATTATTTTGATAAGGAGATCATGATTTAGAAGTTTATTTAACCAGTCATCACAGTCATGGTTGTGGCAGCATATGTCAAACAGTTGTCTCTTTATCGAAATTGAAATGATATTAAGCAATTGAATGACAAATGACAACATAGTGAACATAAATATTTAATATCTTAAAATTTATTATTTATTTCAAAGGGGATACAAATGTTAAGAATAAAAGAAATCGTCATTGTTTTGTTAATACTAATATCTGCATCAATTCTTATGGGATGTACAGATATCGGTACAATTGATAAATTAGAAGCTCAGAAAGAGGTTGGAGCTGACGGTAAGGAACTATACGACCATATTACCATTGATAATGATTATCAAAACTGGTCTTACTGGCCCGGTAAAGGTGAATTTGAACCTGCGCGTGAACCTCATGGGGAATTTGTTACCACATACGTCTCGAATACTTCGATATCCTCAATAGAAAATAAGGACGGGAATATGTCTGCAGGAAGTATCATAGTCAAAAATAACTACGATGATAATAAGGAACTGGTTGCAATTACAGCCATGTACAAAGTGGATGGGTATGACCCAGAACATAATGACTGGTTCTGGGTGAAATATTTACCTGATGGAACCATCGAGGCAGAAGGAAAGATCGAGGACTGCAACGGTTGTCATGGAATGAAAAAGAGTAATGATTACATCTTTACTGGTATATTGACTCAGGGAATTCCTGAACCTGTTACAGGTACACCGAATGCTACCCAGACACCAACTTCTACACCCACACCCGAACCAACACCCAGACCAGAACCTACGAACATATCTATATGGATCGAAAATAATGGATTCAAACCTTATGGGAATGTGGAAATCAACATGGGAGATACTGTTGTATGGTGGAATCGGGAAAAATTCAAGAATCCACGCGATATTATCAGTGAAGATGGATTGTGGGATGAACCGGTACACCTTAATTTCATGAGAACATTCAATTATACATTCAATGAAACAGGGACTTACTACTTCAGTCTCATGTACAATGAAGTGGGTTCAAGGCAGGAGATAACAGTAATATGAAATTATTACATGTACCAAACTATGTCTTAGTTTAAATCGAAGATTGTCTTAATAAACTGCGAATGTATTAATACTTGGAAGTAGAAATTATTGTAAAAGCGATTGGCTTTATTAGGTGAAGATATATGAAATACACACATGCTTTTTTAATTATGCTGGTCACAGCCATGCTGACATTATCAGTGTTCGGTTCGGGCTGCACCGACACAGAACCTGAAATAATTGAAACAACAGCAACACCCACTGTAGATGCTACAGAGGACAGTACACCCGAAATGACTGCTGAACCGACAGCTACACCAGAACCAACGACAAATCCGAACCCTATGGAAATCCTGATACGAATACAGAGCTATATGTTCATACCTGTAGGGGACAGGGAGATTAATCGAGGTGATACTGTTCAGTGGCGTAACTTTGAGAGTTCCAAAGCGTCACGAGTGCTGGTAAGTGAAAATGGTATTTGGGAAGAAGAACAATATCTCAGCTACATGAGACATGTAAGTTATACCTTCAATGAAACAGGTGAATATACGTTCTACCTCAAGGGCAGGGAAGCTAAAAAAATGAATGTCACTGTGGTATAAAACATAATGAACACACCAGTCATTGGTGAGGGGAATATCCGGGTCAGGGTTCCCCTCCCTGATGATTCGTCAGATTATACTCTTTCTTCTGTTTCAGTATTTTATAACCCTGAAATGGAACTAAACCGTGATATTACTGTAGCAGCTATTTCTGGATTTATCGACCGAACAGAAGTTGAGCCAGCGTCGATATCTTACGCTGATGTTATGTCTGCCTCGGGTATCAGAGGCATTCGTATGGCCAGTGAGCTGGGGTTGAAGTGCTGGCTTAACGACTGGAACCCGGATGCTTACGAACTTATACGGGAAAACATCAAATTAAACGCCCTTGAAGAATCCTGCACCCCGTCACACCAGAATGCCAATACACTGATGCATCAGGAACAGTTTGATATTGTTGACCTTGACCCATTTGGCTCTCCTGCACCATTCCTCGACGCTGCAGCCCGTTCAGCCCGCCGATTGCTGTGTATCACTGCTACTGATACCGCGCCCCTGTGCGGTGCCCACCTTAAGTCAGGGATTCGCAAGTATGCGGCTGTACCGCTGAACACCGAATACCATAGAGAAATGGGGGCGCGTGTCCTGCTGGGGGCAGCGGCACGGGCACTGGCTCGGCGGGATAAGGGAATAAATGTGCTGCTTACGCATGTAACCCGCCACTATGTCAGAGTATATCTTGAGATTATACGAGGTGTCCAACACGCTGATTCGACTATGGAGAAGATGGGGTTTATCAGCCACTGTTTCCACTGTGGCTTCAGGTCATGGGGATATGGGCTTACACCTGAAACGGTGTCCCGGTGTCCCAACTGCGGAAAATCCTTAAAACTTGCCGGACCTCTTTGGCTGGGGGGTATTCAGGAGCCAGATTTTTGTGGGGCGGTATTAGAGGAACTGGAGACCAGAAAGCCGGGAAAATGTAAGGAAGCAATGAAGATTGTTGCATTCTGCAAAGATGAACTCAATATTCCCACCTTTTACGACCATCACTGGTTGTGCAAAAAAAATGGGGTTTCACCAGGTACTATTAATGACCTGATAAGTGCACTAAAAGATGCTGGCTTTATGGCTTCACGTACACATTTTTCGGGAACTGGGGTTAAAACCGATGCAGGTATTAATAATATTAATGATGAGTTGACTTTTGTGTCTGACAAATATATTCAATAAAGGCTCATACCGTTAGTTCCGAAAGACAGTTCAGTGAAAACGAACCACAGATGAACACGGATGAACACAGATATTCCAAGGATATTCGATTATATATCTAATATTGCCATGTAATTCAAATTTTAATCAAAAATGGGTATCCCCTTCAAATAAAATGGCAATTTATCATAATGCTCGGAATTTTGAGACACAGATTACACTGATTACACAGATTGATAGTGGTTGTGAAAATCAGTGTAATCTATGTCTACATTAATCTTGCATGTGACCATACTTTTTGAAGTTGATGCAAAAATAGCGTTATCTGTGTTCATCCGTGTTCATCTGTGGTTAATTCTACTAAACGTTCACACAGTTAGCTCCAAAACCGTAATGATGCAACAGTTAAGACATTCCAAGGCGTTTTTTTTTTGGATATTTTTCTTAGGAGGTAAAGGAACAAGCGTTTTCAATAATATTCATTAAAATAAGTTGACCCTAATGTTTTCACCGCTAATAATTTCAGCTTCAGATATAACAACTTCCTTTGAGGTATTACTTTCTAAGCCACGAATATTATATGATTCTATTTTCCAACCCTCATATGGGGTCCCATAATTGGAATATGGCACATTGATTCTATACCAACCCGTCTCATTTGCAATGGCCCGATTATAATATGTGAAAGTTCTGCCACGATTAGTAGTAATATTTGTATGGGCTACTACAGTTTCATTAGGCGAGGCTAACCCAAAAATATTTGCACCATCTACATATTCAAATATTTTCACATATTTTACTGGTGTAATCTTTGTCCTTGTAGTATTCGATTCATATATAAGCCGCATACACCCTAAATCAGAACAGTCGTTAACATGCAGTGACCATAATATTGTACTTGTAAATCTTTCATTTTCAAACCGTATAGTGGTGACTGAATTGTTATTTTCTATTTCCTTAGATTGATAATAATTATTAGGATTTTTACCTGCTATAGATACAATTGATTTAAATTTTTTAAGAATTAATTCATCATCTGTAATCACATACCGAACGTTTCTTGCATCTAATATTGCCTTTGCTTTTGATTCATTAGATTCAACAAAAAACCTGGAAACGTCATCTAATCCTGGTTGAAAATTATTTGTAACCACTGGACGATTTGCAATATAAATTATCCAGTTGCCGTAGTCCCACCAACTTAATACACCATATTCGGGTATTTCAGATGCATTTGCATAATAAGAGGTTTGAGGTGTATTTTCTTTAAGCCAATTTAACGATTCTTCCCAGTCAGAAGGAGGCAGCCTTGGGTTAATTGCTGCAGAAATACTCACATATAGATTTGGAAAAATAATAATGGCAAGTATCACAATAATTATCAATCCTTTCCATGAACCAATCTTCATGACTTGCTTATGGTTCATGGTTTTTAATTTTTTAGATGAAACTTTATGATGTTTGTTGAGTTTTAATTTTTCAAAATTCATCATTATAAAATAGCCAGTTAATATTGCAATATTAATGGAAAGAAGATACATAAAACGCCTTTGTGAAAGTGTGAGTGAAAAAATTACTATGGTCCAAATTAAAAAAAATACTTTCTCCGGGGGGTAATTTTCTTTCTCCATATTTTTTATAAAAATTACCAATGCCCATATAGCTGCAAAAAAACTAAACGTAAAATAATACCAGATAGGGGAAAGTGTAAAAACATTGCCTGGATCAAAAAATAAAGGTTGAGCCTCTGCGACGGTTTTAAGTATTTCTCCACTGCCAGCCAAATATTTAAGTCCGGACATTATTGACCAATATAGTGACGGAGAAATAATCTTAATCAGAAATATTCCAATTATTGCAGGTATGAATATAAATAAAGGATAGTACCACCATACTATTTTTTTAGTTTTTACGAACCTGGAGATAAAACTTAATGTAAATACTGAAATAATAACAAATATAACGAATGAAACCTGGAACCACGACAGAAACATAGGACTCATTTCTAATCCTGGTCGTACTTCTTTTACTACAAAAGGTATTACAAAAATGAGAGTCGCCAGCAATGTGACCGAGGATATTATTGTAGTATGTTCAGATGATTTGTTTTCTTTGATGTCTAATGTAAATTGTATTAACACATAAATAGCTATCAAACCAATAAAAATTGGGGAACCAATCCACGTCAACAAAGAAACTGCCAATAAAATACCTGCACATACGGCATACAATAAATGTCTGGTGGAAGAAAAATCAAAAGGTATTTTCTTGATATTCTTGACATCTGCTGATAATATTTTATTACTAACCGGGAGTTTTAATGCTGCAACAAAGAATGCATATGCTGCTGTTGATAACAGTATCTCAGCAACATGATGATCGGAGTTACCAAATAGTGATTGTTTTATGTGACCTGGTAGAATAGCCAATACACCTACACTTAATAAAGCAACATCTTTATTGAAAATTTTTGAAACTATATAATACAGAGGTATGAACGTCAATATTCCCAATAACACTGGAAAAAATGCAGCTGTTAATTCAACAGTTAATGTGTCAGGTGAGCCAAAACCAATAATAAGGGCGAGAAAGGACACAGCCTGATCATACAAAGGAGGCCATCCAATCTCAAATCCGTATGGGAAATTGACATATGTGTCGAATTTAATATAATCTGGAAAGTTAGTTGTTGTAAATTGTATTCTTCTCAAATGGTAATAAGAATCAAAACCAATTATGTGAACTGTATTGTCAACAAAAACTTTTGGAAATGATAATAGCCTGATACAAATTGCAACTAAAGATATCAGCACAAAATATAATTTTGTGTTTCCTTTCAAAGAAAAATCGTCATAATGCATTTGGTTCAATAATGCAAAGTCTGAATAAATAATTTGCTATAAAAAAATATAAAATGTCTTGAGAAAATTGTAGACAATTGTAATATACTTGGCAAAAATCCCATTTATTCGATATCCTCTTACAATTCAAAAGATATATATGATTTATAGACATCAATATGCTCAGAATGCCTACCATATCAATTGTAATGCCTTCAATGAATGAGAAAAAAACAATTGAAGTTTGTATTCAAAAATCATTGGCTGTTATTGATAATTATAAACTTGAAGGAGAAATAATAGTTGTTGATAATTCGACTGACAGGACAGACGAAATTGCACGGTCTATGGGTGTAATTGTAATTGAATCAGTTAAAGGATATGGGAATGCATATATTACAGGATTGTCACGCTCCAAAGGAGATTATATTGCCATCGTAGATGCAGACAATACCTATGATATACTTGAATTACCAAAATTTTTAGATATTTTAATATCGGGCGAAGCAGATTTTGTAATTGGCAGCAGATTAAAAGGTACAATAAAAAAAGGAGCCATGCCGTTACTTCACCGATATATTGGAAATCCATTATTAACATGGGTTTTGAATATATTATTCAAAACCAGGATATCAGATGCCCATTGTGGGATGCGGGCGTTTACCAGGGATGCCTTGAATAAAATGAACATTAAGACGCATGGGATGGAAATGGCATCTGAGATGGTTATTGAAGCGGCTGATAAAGGTTTGAGGATTAAAGAAGTCCCAATTACTTATGATGTGAGGGATACACCATCAAAGTTGAGATCTTTCCAGGATGGTTGGCGACACTTACGGTTTATGATGCTTTATCGGCCTGTGCCGTTTCTCTTTATACCGGGTGCGTTCGTATTTCTTCTCGGAATGTTTTTGATGGTGGCTATCATGCTCAAAGGAAGTGTGGTTGAAAACCGGCTACATTCGTTAATTTTAGGCAGCATGCTTCTTGTTATAGGGAGCCAGATACTGACTACAGGAGTTTATTTGAAAGTATACGGTTTTGTTCATGGTATATATGAACGTGAGAATGGGTGGATCAAAAAACTTCTTGATTACCATTCACTTGAAAAGGAATTGGTGGCAGGGGGGTTAATGGTCACAGCGGGTATGTTTCTTGGAGCCAGTGTGGTGTTTAAGTGGATAAAGTCAGGATATGGCTCGATGTCTGAGATGGAATTTGCCATAATGGCGATGGTCTTTGGAGCAATAGGGTTCCAGATGATTTTTATGTCGATATTCTTAAGTGTACTTATGCTGGATATTGACACTGATCGGTGAATCAAGTTGAAGATTGCATTCGTATATGATGCCGTGTATCCATGGATAAAAGGGGGGGCAGAAAAGCGGATATATGAAATAGGGAAACGTCTTGCCATGCGCGGCGATGAAATACACCTTTTCGGAGTTAAATGGTGGGATGGTGAGGATGTTATTGAGCATGATGGCATGATATTGCACGGTGTGTGCGCGGCGCAGGAACTGTATGTAAACGGCAGGCGGTCGATTCCGGAGGCGCTGGTGTTTTCGCTGAAGCTGGTGTGGCATATGTTCCGGGAAAAGTTTGATGTAATTGATGTAAGCGTGTTCCCGTATTTTTCATGTTTTGGTGTGAAATGTGTCTCGCTGTTGCGGTGGACACCCGTGGTGTTTACCTGGCATGAGGTTTGGGGTAATTACTGGTACGAGTACCTTGGAAGGATTGGTTTTTTTGGCAAGATGGTCGAACGGCTTGTTATAAAGCTGTCGTCCAATGTTGTTGCTGTATCCAGTATGACTAAAAGAGATCTGGAAGGTCTTGGTATGGATATCCAGAAGGTTCATATTATTTCAAATGGGGTAAATCCGGATGAGATCGCCGGAATAGAGCCATTGGAAGATGTATGTGATATCTTGTTTGCAGGGCGGCTTATCAAGGAGAAGAACGTGGATGTACTACTTGAGGCTGTGGGATTGGTTCGCGAGTATATTCCGGATGTGATGTGTTGTGTTATTGGTGATGGGCCCGAGAAAGAGAGGCTTGTTGAATTCGCTCACGCGCGCGGACTTTTGGAAAATGGTAATGCTAATGCTAATGCTAATGCTAATGTTAGGTTCCTTGGGTTTTTGGAGTATGGGGAGGTTATCGCGCGCATGAAGTCGTCAAAGGTACTGGTACTTCCATCGAGTCGCGAGGGCTTTGGTATGGTGGTTGTGGAGGCGTTTGCATGCGGTGTGCCTGTGGTGACTGTGGATGCTGCGCGCAATGCTGCAGCCGAATTGGTCGATGGGACGTGCGGGTCTGTTGTGGAACTGGACGCGGCCGCGGTTGCCGGTGCTGTGCTGGCGTTGCTGGGGGATGCGGGATATCATGAAAAGATGGCGAGTGGTGCTAAGGAGCGGGCGCAGGGATATGGCTGGGATGGGATCGTTGCGGAGTTGAGACGGGTGTATGAGGGATTGATGTGAACTTATGTGAAATGCTGGAGCAATATTTTGTTTGTCTTTCAACATTGTGTGGAAAACATCACTATTCAGGATATATCGTCAAATATGCAATCGCATTATCTGAATCAATGGCTGGGATGAACAGGATCGACGGGTATAAGTGGTTCGAGTATATTCGAACCACGGAGGTTACAGAGGTGCATAGGGTTGGTGTATTTTTTTAATGGCATTAACATTTTTGACAGGTCCCATAAACCACAACATTTATCAAAATACAGGCCAGTCATACAGGCTAATTATGAATACGATCGAATTGATCTGCCGGGGCGAATCTGAAACTCTGGAATTTAAAGAATCATTCTCATTGAGAGATGAGATCGGTGCTGCGATCTCTGCTTTTTCCAATACGAAGGGTGGGGTAGTTCTGATTGGTGTCACGGATGTGGGGGGTGTCAAAGGAATTGATGTCGGGGCAAATACAATTGAAAATGAAGCGGGTTATATCAAGAGGCACACTGACCCACCGATATTTCCTTTCATCAAGGTCTTTGAAGTTGATGGCAAAAACGTCGTTGCAATTGAGGTGGAAGAATCCAGTGATAAGCCCATTTTCGTTAAAAAATATGCACACAAGCGAGTGGGGAAGTCCAACCATCGCATGTTATCATCAGAGATGCGAAGACTTGCGCATGAGGATAAACCAAAACTGCTATGGGATGAGAGAATATGCGAAGATGCAGGTCTTGAAGATATAGATGAAGAAAAGGTGCGATGGTTCCTGGAAAAAGCAAGGTTTGAACGAAGATTAGAGGTAAGTTATGATACTCCGATCATAGATGCATTGGAGAGATTAAATCTCATCAAGAAAAATAATTTGACGGATGCAGCTATCTTATTGTTTGGAAAAAGACCTCAGAAGTTCTTCCTGCAATCGAAAGTGAGGTGTGCGCGCTACAAAGGTACAACACCGGTTGATTTTATTGATCTGAGAGTTATTGAAGGAACTATAGTTGATCAGGTGGATGATGCAGAAAAATTCATTCTCTCCCATATCAAAAAGGCAGCTAAAATTGTAGGATTTAAGAGGGTGGAAGCATTGGAATACCCCCTGAATGCTCTGAGAGAGGCTATTGTAAATGCAATTTGTCACAGGGACTATGCATCAAGTGGTGATATCACAATCGGAATATTTGACGATAGGATCGAGATCTCTAATCCCGGAACGCTGCCAGAACCCCTGATGCCTGTTGATCTGAAGCATAAGCATATGTCTATTCCAAGGAATCCGTTAGTTGCGAATGCATTTTTCATGATAAGGAATGTTGAACAGTGGGGAGAAGGAACAAATAAGATCGTACAATGGTGCACAGAATACGGATTGAGAGAACCGGATTTTGAGAACATTGCAGGAGGTTTTCTTGTCAGTTTTTATGCACCGGACGATATCTTATCATTAATCCCTGAATCAGGGAAGATCAATTTAGAGGAACTTGGATTAAATGAGAGGCAGATAAAAGGGATTGAACTCATTTTCAAAAATGGAAGAATTACAAATAGTGAGTACGCAAGAGAATTTAACATTTCAAGAAATAGTGCAACCAATGATCTGACCAGTTTTATTGAAAAAGGATTGATAAAGAGGATTGGTAAGGGTAGGGGATGCAACTATGTCCCAAAAATTTGATTGTGCAATTATTGTGCAATTATTGTGCAATAAAGAACATATCAAGATAAGCGGCAAAGAAAGGGGTGTTTATTATAAACTGCGGACGTAGCGGACGATTACAGGATTTGTTGTAAAGGTCAGAGTCAAAAATGGATCTTATTATGAAGCTGCGGAGAATGTCCCTAAAAGCATGAAGTGTTTGTGCCAAACAGATCAAAACTTAAAATCCGTGAAATCTGTGTTTTTTATTTTTTCGGACACGAAATTCACAGATTTACACGGATTTGAATTCATTCCGGATAACCATTGCAGAGTTGAGAAAAGTATATGAGAATTGCGATATTCCATGATTATATCGGTGCTATTGGCGGCGGCGAGAAGCTGGTGCTGACGCTTGCGCGCGGGCTCGGGGCGGATGTCATTACTACTGATGTGGATGCGGATTCTGTTTCGAAGATGGGATTTGGGGATGTGAATATTATTAGTCTTGGGAGTACTGTGAAGATGCCGCCGCTTAAGCAGATATCTGCATCTTTTAAGTTTGCGATGTGTGATTATTCGAAGGAGTATGATTTTTTTATTTTTTCGGGTAATTGGGCACATTTTGCTGCGAAGAGGCATGGACCGAAT
>JAKRWB010000673.1 GCA_022353185.1 ANME-2 cluster archaeon
TGCAGTTGATAAAATCAGAAAAGATAGTCTTTGGAGTACAATCCTCAAATCTCTTCAAATCCTTAGCAAGCAACCTGTAAAGCGTATCAGCCACAATGGTCAAAACAACATCAAAATATATTCGTATCATCAACGGAGAACTCAATGCGTTGAGATTGAAAAAATCAACCAGCTCAGAGAATTTGTTTTCAATGAGCCAACGATTTGCATAATGCAAAGCCAGAGTCTCCAATTCGACGTCCCAATTATTTGTAACCAAAAACGTAGGTACTTGCCGACCATGATCTTTGAAGATCACCTGGCGAACCTTGAGATCGGTCCGGGGCAGTGTGATGTCGCTTTCATACATTTTGAACTTATTGAATTTGCGTTTCTCTTTTTTCAGGTCCACTTTAATCCAATCTTTCTCAGGGATGTTATTTGCATCCTCGATCAACTTCTTACCCCGTCTCCTCAATGTGATGAACTTGATATCCTTGGCATCAAGATCTTCTAAGATATCATATGTCGTTAGTTTGGAATCAAAAACCAATGTCTGTTCGATAATCCCTTTCACATCAGTCCAGTAATTCACAAAGTTCACAATCTCATTTGATTCATCTACCCTATCGATGTCCGTATTTGCATACAAAAGATGTCTGGATTCACCATCCTGAGCAAAGAGTGTCAATGCACTTTTCAAACGTTGATGCTTTGCACCTACCCAGTTATCATCCATTTGAGACTGTTCTCCGTAGTGCGGTATGGCGTGAAAATCCAGGTTGATG
Source organism: ANME-2 cluster archaeon (assembly GCA_022353185.1). Taxonomy (GTDB): domain Archaea; phylum Halobacteriota; class Methanosarcinia; order Methanosarcinales; family Methanocomedenaceae; genus Methanocomedens_B. The sequence goes on from JAKRWB010000673.1 coordinate 768, forward strand.
GTATCTCCCTGATAATATTGCGAATATGTGGTTCTCATGTGTGATATGAACTCTTTCATGAAATACTGGATGGTTTCTTTGTCAACCATGTATGAGTATGTTGATGTGGCAGTTGTTTTCGGTGGAACGTTCAGTCCGGCAAAGAAACCAAAGCCTGTATCATGATTGTAACTTGATATTTTGGACAGTCTTTCATGTCCTATCAACTTTAAAGCAAGTATGGAGAAGATGGAATTGATCTTTGATAGTTTGGAAGTTTCCGGGAATGGTGCTGATGATATCAGTTCATACAATCCGGTTTGCAGGATATACGGTATGAAGTAGTATATTCCACCAACATGGCATTCGAATCTGTAACTTTCAAGTTGGTCGATATCTATTGCTGCAGACATTGGTGGTTGAAGCGTATTCTTTTTTGTAAGGCCAAGTTCTTCTCTGGTTCTACGTGGTAATTTTGTGAACCCTTCATCGCTGATTATTCGGTTTACAGTCTGAATGCTTGTTTTAAACCCCTCTTTTGATAATATGTCTTTGATTTCGTATACTGAATGGTTGTATTTTCTGAGTGAAACGATTCTCTCATGTATGAAATCAGAGGCTTGTCTTCGGTCGGGTCCATATTGTGGTTTTACAAAGAATTCGACTTTTCTGTTTTGGAAATTGCTTACGAGAGATTGAAAAGTGGATAGGGAATAACCTGCTCTTTTCGCTGCTTCTTTTTGAGTTAATGATTCGAGGAAATATGCTCTGAGAGATTCATATCGTTTTTGTGCAGGTTCTTTTGGGTTTTGGAAATACTCGATTGGATTGAAATCAGGTTCGTCAGTCATATGTATTAATTATGGAACTTATAATATTTATAATTTATTGTTAAAACGTATTACTCATCACATTTTTGGGGTAAAATGGCTGTTTTAGGTTGATTTCTAGACCATAATTGCTCAGGTATGTAAGTTTATAGTTGAAAATAAAGAATTTTATGTTCCATGAATGGAACATAATATGTGTTTATTATTATTGAAATACGTTATCGTACGAGATTATTTTGTGGAACTAAGGTGGGTTCATTTTGGAATATAAAAGGCTAACGAAAATCGGTGTATAACAGAATTTTTAACATGAGTCGAGGGTGGTATGCAGGGGATCCATTTTCGGAATATGTGGATTCGATGGAAGTGATGTCAACTGCTTCTATGATGTCATTTATTATTCTGGCTATGTGGTTTTCTGGAACAAAACTTTCTAATCTTACA
>JAKRWB010000674.1 GCA_022353185.1 ANME-2 cluster archaeon
ATTCGATTCAATTTATATATTATCGTTTTATTTTAGTATATCAAGTATAACTTGATGTACTCAAGAAAATCCGACCGAAAGGAGGATTTTGTTCTCATTGATGCTGGATTGTAACCTGATAATTTCTATTGTTACTGTATTTCTTAATTGTGCTTAATTACCTGGTAAACATAATATTTTTCACATCATGCGAAACAATATGGCATTGTAAACATACAGGGAAATTCTCATGTATTTTTTCATGTGGCAATCCGTGGCAGGATTCACATGTTGGTAAATACCTATGTTGTGGATGGCAGTAAATGCAGCCCAGCTCATCATGTTTTGTATTGCTACCACTTAATATTGCATCTATCTCCCTATGGCAAACCGCGCAGCTTTCCTCCCCTGCATCTACAGGGAATTCCATATCCATAGGATTGTGTGCAGGATGACACCCGGTACAATCATCGTTCGTCATATCCTGAGTGTGTGGAGCATGACAGTCCTGGCATTCAGGGATCATTTCATGAACTTCATGGCAATACGAACATCCCAGAGTACTGTGTTTCGTATCGCCTTCAACCAGTGCATTATTTACAGCTTCATGGCAGAAGGCACAGTTTGTATCGGCAATATTTTCGGGATAATCGATTTCCTGCGGCATATGTGCCGGATGGCACATCAGGCAGTCCTCATAAGTCAACTCTGCACTGTGGGGAGCATGACAGTTGATGCATGATTCAATATGTCTATGGACCTGGTGACAGTAGATGCACTTAAGATCAGCATGACGACCCGGATAATTTGAAAATTCTCCCATCTGGTGCGTATGACAGCGGGTACAGTATTCTTCTAATGTTGAGCTTGAAAGGACTCTTAAAGGAGCATGTTCATCATGGCAATTCTTGCAATCCTGTATTTGTGTGCCGTGGATCAGTCCATGGCACTGGGTACATCTGGGCTTGGTGCCGTGCTGGAAATGGCAGAAAGTGCAGCCTTTATTGTGTTTACCACCTTCCTGTGACATTAAATCGAATGCACTGATATGGCATTCCCCACAGGTCTCGTCTGAAATGCTTAAATAATCCAGGATAACCGGCACAGTTGATGTTGGTGCCGGGACCGGAGTTTGTTCTTGCGGCTGGGAAATACACCCGGAATTAATTAACAATAGCATCACAACGATAATTCCGGTAAGTATGTTCTTTGAATTCATATGCACTATCCTTAGAGTTTGAATGTTACCATAATGCTGCTTTTT
>JAKRWB010000675.1 GCA_022353185.1 ANME-2 cluster archaeon
GAGCATCAGCCATGATGCCTTCGGATCTCTTGTCCGGGGTCGTTGACTATAATAATAGTAGTTAAATTGCTATTTTGAAGCGTTTTAAGCGCTTTTAACTGCAAAGGCATAGTAATGTATGGCTACACACATAATATTGCAAGAAACACCCCTTAAAACAGGCTTGTTTTTAATGCTATGCTGTTATTATGCTGTAATATGCCATATGTACTAAAAATGGATGTGAAAATGAAAAAAAAAGAGTGGATGGGGATTAAACCCCATTTACTTGGAAGATTTCTTGGATGTTTTTTTGGTTGTTAGTTTGTATCCATCCATAAAGTCCTCTACAAATTCATCAATGTCTGCAACAAACTTTTTGGCATTCTTGATATAACCATTGGTAAATATCTTTTTGATTGCTTCGAACTGTTGACCTTTAGCACCCATTTTCTTCATTATGGCACAGAAATCGTTGTATTTCATATCCTCATACTCGACTTCTTCATAATACTCCTGTAATGTATTGTATACTACAGGCTCATTCTCATCCTCCTCAACTGGTTCAGGAACAGGCTTTTTGGATTTCTTGGATGGCTTTTTATCATTGATTATTTCTACAAAATTATCAATTGCATCTTCAAACTCATCTGGCTTTTTTGTTTGCAACTTGAAAACGCCTTTAATAAGTTTGCGTTCTGCCACTGCATCAATCTCCATTGTTTCAAGGATTTCAAGTACTTCGTCGAGTTTCATGTCTTCGTACTCGACATCATCCCAATACTCTTGAAGATTAACATATGTTTTTGGTACTTTAGGAGCAGTACTACCTAGTTCGTTCTCCTTAACATACGCCCAGATGAGTTTAGTCATCTCAGTGTTTGCAATTGGTTCTGTACCAAATACTTCACCTAATGTTACATCTTTCACTTCTCCGAAGTTTATAGTATATCCTCCGAATGCTGGCTTCGTGTCTGCTTTGCTTGCCATATTTATTTTCCTCCTTTATTGTAGTATTAAAATCACTTACTACAAATATATGAAGTATGTGAATGGTATTTAAGCCTTATTCATAACTTTTTTAGGCTGTTTGGTGGTTGTACATACTGCTTATAACTGATGTGTATATTTTTTAGCTATTTTATAACCAGTTTTCGAGTAGATAAAGTAAAGAGTATATGTGTACCATAAAAACACTATTTTTAAAGGGAAAACAGGATGTAAAGGACGCAAATACCTTTAAATACTATTCTAGTTATTTAATATATTACTAAAATAAATATTCTAGGAGGATAAATATAATGAAAAAGACGATATATGAAAACATGTTCGATAAACTGGTTAAACTTGGTATTATCAATCAGGATGGTAGTCTGAAATTTGATGAATACCTAAAACTTAAATCTGGTTGTTTCATGGACTTGAATATTGACCATCTATGCCACAAAGATAGTGAGGATAGTATAGTTATAGCGATAGCTCATAATTATATTCAAAATGGAGATGTTATGGCTGACCCTGATATGGAGATAAAAATCATTCCAAAGATGAAAATGGTTGAAGCCTTATCATTCCAGCAAGATAACATGGGAATCTATCAGCAGGTATATCTTGAAGATGGCAATTATTATCCCAAACTTAAGAA
>JAKRWB010000676.1 GCA_022353185.1 ANME-2 cluster archaeon
ATTACGAAAGTAATGATCGCAATAAAATATAAATATCGGGTAATCTTTATATACTTGAGCATTATTCAGAAATCCCTACAATTAGGCAATTATTGATTATTATTTAATGTTATTGTCCTATATAGGATAGACCTCGGTTGATTTGTACACACGTTTTTAGTTTTGGGACAGCCTGTGTAGATACTCTTTAAATAGTTCATGACAATCAAATTGAAAGTTAATTTACGCAAAGTTAAGATATAATAGAAAATATAAGTGTCCATCAGATAATTGAAAAATTATTAATAAAGTTGAATAACTATGCTTGATGAAATTGCTTTAAACAATCTTAAAATCTATTTACGAAAAAGATTGGACTTAAATTTGAACCAATATAAGGACAATTATATTGAGCGAAGATTAAATGCAAGAATTAGCATGACACATGTTGATAACCTTGCGGGTTATCTTGCACTATTAACGAAAGACCCGGAAGAACTCAATACATTGAAGGATAATCTTACTATTAATGTTACTGAGTTCTTCAGGAATATGGAAACTTTTGAAGCTTTGAACAGGGATATCATCCCCGCCATTATCAAAAGTAAAGAAATCGGTAGCAGTAATACAATCAGGGTATGGAGTGCAGGTTGTTCATCAGGACAGGAACCTTATACTCTTGCAATTCTGTTTTCCGAAGCTTTTAAAAAATTAAGAAAAAAACACAGGTTGGTAATTATCGCTACTGATATTGATAAAAAAAGCCTCGAAAATGCTAAAAGTGGCAGATATGAAAGTAATATTATGGAAGGCATCCCAAAGCACTTGCTCATCAAATATTTTGATAAAATTGGTGGTGAGTATCAGGTAAAGCCTTTTGTACAAGACTGTATAAATTTCAAGTATCTTGACCTGACATCAGATGATGGAAGTAATGTAGCTGGTATACCTGCTTATGACCTGATAGTATGCAGGAATGTCATAATATACTTCAAAGACGAACTAAAAAAAACTTTATTCATGAGATTCTATAAAAAGTTGCGAAAAAATGGCTACCTGGTTATTGGCAAGAATGAAGCCCTCAGTGGTGATGCAAAAACACTTCTGGAAGATGTAAACCCGTCAGAACGTATATATCAGAAGACCAGATGACCACATCGGGTATTTTTTCAAGGTTAGTTTGCATATGTTTTTATAAGTAAAATCTCTTAATAGCAGTATCCAAACATTAGAGGAATGTAATGAGAATCAACGCATTTACTGTGGAAGATATTCCACTGATAACAAAAGACCATAATATTGCTAACATCATCTGTAGCCTGGCACAAGTAAAGGATCATGATATCATTGTGGTTGCCTCAACAATTGTTTCCAAAGTTGAAGGCAGGATAATTGACCCCGATAAAATTACCCCCACACCTGAAGCTATCAGAATCTCAAAACTGTTAGATAACGATCCAAAGTTCGTTCAGGCTGTACTGGATGAGTGTACAGAGGTCATCCTGGAATCACCCATATTCCTGGTGCGCCACACAAGCGGGAATATATGCATTAACGCTGGAGTTGACCATTCCAATGTGGAGGATGGACTGCTGTTGCTGCCCATTGACCCTGATAGAAGTGCAAGAAAACTCAAGGAGGATATTTTCAAACTGACTGGTAAGCGGGTCAGTGTAATAATCACCGATACCAATGGCAGGGCGTTTCGGGAAGGCCAGACCGGTATTGCACTGGGAGTGGCCGGTATCAACACTCACCATGATTGGCGGGGGAGTACCGACCTTTTCGGTACTACATTGGAAGTGGCCAATGAAGCAGTGGTGGACGAGATTGCCGGATTTGCCAATTGCATGATGGGTGAAGGGAATTGGGGTACACCGGTGGTAGTGATAAGAGGGTTTGAACTATTGTCCGATAGTGATGGTATGGATGCCATGTACCGAACACCTGAAACTGATATTATCAGGAATGCACTGCAAAATTATAAATCGCGGACTTAGATACGTTATTGTCTTGAAGCCCAGGCCGAGGCTATGAACTCGCGAATGAACTTAGCACCCAGCAGTGCGGTGTTACCGCTGTCGAACTGTGGTGCAATCTCAACAAGGTCGAAACCTATACTTCGGGGAGCCAGTTCGTGTATTAAAGAAAGTACGTGGCGGTCGGTGAGCCCGAAAGGTTCAGGCGTGCCCAGTGCAGGGGCATATGCCGGGTCGATAGCATCCATGTCCAGTGACAGATACAGGTGTCTGGTATCAAGCTTACTGTTCAGTTCGCTGAGGATGTGCGCAATACCTTTTTCCACTACCATGTCAGACGGGTAATATGTAATATCCTGTGATTTTGCCAGTGAATATTCATCTTTTGTGCCGCTTCTTATTCCGATTGAAACATACCTGTCAGTCACATCTTCAATAATGTGGCGACTAACACAAGCATGACTGTTTACCTCACCTTTGTATTTGTCTCTTAAATCGAAATGGGCATCCAGTACCACCACGCCCAGATCATCGAACTTTTCTTTTGATGCTCTGACACACGGTAACGTGAGGGAATGCTCCCCACCCAGCATTATGGGTATTTTATTGTCCTCTAATATAGTAGTGACTGTTTTCTCAACAGCAGTTAAAGCCTGCTCAACAGTATCGTTCTCTTTGATATCCACATCTCCCATATCATGGATGGGGATAACGGAGAGGTCTATGTCAAAATTGAAGTTATACGTCTCGAAAGTGTACGAAGTTTCCCTGATGGCATCGGGAGCTTGTCGGCTACCTTTCCTGAAACTTGATGTTCCATCAAAGGGTGCGCCGAAGATTACAAAAGCAGCATCTGAATAATTGGAATCAGCATCAGCAAAAAAAAGTTTCCCACCCATATAACCCTTCCAAAAATGAGATTTGACGGATTAGATTACTACCGCATATCTATCTTCATTTTACCCATGGCGATAAGGTACTGGACATCTTTTCCTACATCGATTTTGTCTTTGTACTCCACAGGAATGATTAATTCGACAGTAGAATAATCGCCCATGTCCATTATCTGGACAACGTCTCCTGAGATGGAGAGCACCTGCCCGTTCTTCCTTTCCACGAGGGGGACGTATATTTTCTGGGTCACAGGTGAGATGATAGAGCGTTTCTGGTTGTCGAAAATACCAACCGCATCAACTCTTGCCTTGGCGGCGCCGTGCTTACCTGGTTTTGAGTGTGAAATAGATTTTATAGTGCAGGGTTCGTCATCTATTATTACATACCTGCCTTCTTTTAATGTGCGCACTTCTGTTTGCTCTTTCATATGGTAAGTTCCTCCGGTTAGAGGTAATTTAAGTGGAGTTTAATAGCATGGGGGCTTATATACGTATCGATAACTTTGATAACATTCACCGTTTTAGAAAATCTTTAAATATATCTTCGCATATAACACCTACCACAGAAGGTGAGCTTAGGTCAGAAGAATCTGATGATGATGGTAACCCTCAATATATTTCTCTAAAGATTAAAAATGGTTTATCTGAGGTAGTAATCCACAGGGTTTTATCAGATGAAATCTTGGACTTGGTCCAAATTGAGACTCAATCATTCACTGATAGTGATTATCCTATTGACGAAAAACTGTTCCGGATTTTTAACAATAGTCAACATGCTGCATTATTTAGCGCACTCCAGGATGGAGTAGTGGTGGGCTATGTATGTTTGATAATGCGTAAACAGACAAGCCGGATATATTCCCTTACCGTAGGTGAGGGCTACAGGGGAAAAGGTATTGGCACAAAATTACTCGAAGCCGCTGAGAAGCATGCATTTAGACATGGAACAGAAGCTGTCAGGCTTGAGGTACGATGCAACAGCGACGCTCTTAGATTATACCAAAAGCTCGGATATACAGTGGTGGAAAAAAAATTACAATATTATGGTGATGGCGGGGACGCCTTCAGTATGAATAAACAAATATTACAACATCGGATTGAGGACGTTGAAACAAATAACAATTAAAGAAAGAGACCAAATCCAGCCGTTACTGCAGCAGCTTGATAACAAGCTCTGGGTGTATTATTTTCCGGTAATCCTCAGTAGTGAATTAATATATATGGATAATATCGACAACTCTACTATCCTCCTGTCAAAGGAGGAAGGTAACTGGAACATGGTCGTTCAGCCGCTAGGCGACAGTTCTAATGGTACTTTAGAAAAAATATTCAATTACCTGAGGGAACTGAACGGAAACAATGAAGGTGCGTTATTTAACTGCACCGCATCGTTTGTGGAGAATCTTGACCCTGACCTGTACAGCATCAAGGTAGAATGCGGTGATTATATTTACCGCAAAGATGAACAGGTCTCATTAACGGGTAAGAAATTCAGCGAGATAAGGAACCATATCAATTTTTTTAAAAAGCATTATAATTACACGGTCGGTCCATATTCAGCTGATGATTATAATGAATGCTTTGAACTATTCAACGGGTGGAAAGCAAAGAAGGAGGCAAATATACCGGTCAAGGATGAACACATTGCCCAGTTGTTCCAAAACCTGTGCATGTTCCCGGACATGTTCGGGATATCTATAAGGGTGGATGGAAAAATTGCGGGGTTCAGCCTCGGTGGATTACTGGCAGAAAATGAGGCCATCTGCATAATCCGCAAGACCGATAGACAGTATAATGGCCTGTCTGAGTTCATAGATAGTGAATTCTATAAATGCGTACCTGAGAACGTTAACCTGGTGAATGATGGGGACGACCTTAATTCAGAATCCCTTAGAAACTATAAGATGAAATGGCATCCTGCCCAAGTGAGGAAATATTATACTGTCCAGCAGCTGAACTGAACAAACTGCATAACTAAGTCCTGACAATTCATATAGTAACACGATATAAATTGTCTGGGGATATTTGATTCAGGTATATATCCCCAGGTTTCTTTCCTTTTTCTGCCTATTCCACAAACGGATTGTCGTATTCAAGTATGGCCTGTGCTACCTTTTCCCTCATAAGGTCGGGGGGCGGGACCTGGCCGCTTTGCAGCAGATTCCTCATTTTGGTACAACTGAAATTCACGATTTCTTTACCACTCCTTTTTTCAACTCCCATACCCCTCTCTCGCTTTCATTCTGCCCGGGTGCCCTCCGATCTGCTCCGCACGTTCTTGTGGTGTGGGGGCTGGCAGTGAAGCGGAGGAGTCCCTTGCCGGTGTCCGAGAGCGGAAGGCTTCAGCTCAGCACGTAGCGTAATAATGAATAGATCAATAGGTATCAGTTCAGGCAATCTGTAAAAGCAAGAAGGTGATAAATGGGTTAAAACACAGAGCTACCCACACAAAACAGCGATGAGTCAATATATTTATGGGAATAGCAGTCCTGTGCCTTAACCGGGCAGATTAGAGATTGCTATGGGAAAGCTAATAAATTAGTAAGGGAGTTCTAAGACGATGTGTCTGCATGCAAATAAAAATAGTCAACACCTGGTAGTTAAGGAAGGGACGCATTATTAGATTTAATTTGGTTATACTTCTATGCGCGCTTCTTCTTGCAGTATCTGCCATAAATCCATCGTCAGCATCCAGTATCACACATCCGGTAATACTTGAGTTTCTTCCAAATCCGGAAGCCCTGATGGATCAGGGCGAGTATGTAGTTATCTATAACCCGACAGGTCAGGAAATTGATATATCAGGTTTTATTCTTACAGATCTTGAGGGGGAGTTAGAAATACCTGGTGGAACTATCCTTGATCTGGAATCAAACTACCGAATCGAACTTCCAGCAGACGGGATCCAGCTCAGTAACAGTGGAGACGAGGTGATACTTCTCGATAATGCGTTACACATGGTGGATTGTGTCATTTACGGACGCTCAGAATATGAGGGGGAAGGATGGCAGGGATCTATGCTTGGCAGCGCTTCCGAAGAGCGCATATTCAGGCGCTTCTATCTTGATAAAGACACGGATACTGCATATGAGTGGCTGCCTCTTAAAGAGTATTACCGCGGGCAGTCAGATTTTATACCATCTTTGAAATCATTTTCAGGTGAGGTCACAGTCTTTGTATCGCCAGATTGCAGTCTTGAGATTCTTCAAAAGGAGATTCGGAGTGCATCCATTCTCAGAGTGAATGTTTATCTCTTCGAAAGCCAGGATATTGAGCGGGAAGTGGTAGATCTGCTCAGTCGGGGTGGAACTGTGAATATTCTCGTTGAGGGTAGCCCTGTTGGCGGTATAAGCGATACTGGAGTCAAAATACTCAAACACATCATAGAAAAAGGTGGAGAGGTTCGTTTCAGTAATGATTCGCTTTACCGGCTGAACCATGCAAAGTACGCATTGATAGACAGCGATACCATAATTATCGGTTCTGAGAACTGGAACAGTGGTGGGTATCCGCCTGATGGCTCCATCGGAAATCGCGGCTGGGGTGTTGTCATAAGAGACCGGGAGATATTCCATGATATGTCTTCCATATTTGAGCATGACTGGGCACATGGAATAAAGATTAGTCCCGGTGACCTGCCACAGGGATCAAAATCCGATTCGGACGAGCCAGATAACCGCGACGGACATGAGGTATTTGAATCAAAGAACATAAATGGTGAGTTCACAGCGAGCATGATTATCGGACCTGATAACAGCCTCCATTATGAAACAATCATCGAGACGATAAACTCTGCTGAAAAGACGCTTTATATCGAGCAGGCGTATATAAGGAGGGACTGGGGAAATGATGAGAACCCTTACCTTCAATCTGCAATCAATGCTGCAATGCAGGGTGTGGAAGTGAAAGTCCTTCTTGATTCAATGTGGTACAACACAAACGAAGAGAATGACAATGATGAACTCTGCAACTACCTGAACGATCTCGCCTTGCAGGAGAACCTGGACCTTGAAGCACGGCTTGTGAAACGGGATGGAATTACAAAAATTCATAATAAAGGTGTGATCGTTGACGGTCAAAGGGTACTGATCTCCTCGATAAACTGGAATAAACATAGCCCTACCTACAATAGAGAGATCGGCATCATAATCGAAAACCCCGAGCTTGCAGCATACTACACCGAAGTCTTCCTCTACGACTGGAACCTGGGCAGAATAGAGACAGAATCATCAAAAACGATTATAAATTCGTTAATATTAGCAGTGATGGTACTACTTGGTGCATCAATGATCTATTTAATAAGGCAATGGCTGGGTAAATCAAGGAAATAGCTTTGATTTTCATAAATCCTCTCAATTGAGCCCGTGGCAAAATTGATATTAAAGCTTTAAATGGCAAATAAAAGCATATTAATAGTTAATCTTGTATCCACTTCAAATTATATGGTAACTGACATATCGGGTGGGTCAATTTTAGGTGGGAATTTTCAATTTACGACTCGTTTGAGATAAAATGATATTCTACTAAAAGTTATGGCTATAAAGTCTTAGCCGTTTCGATTCTTTCGTCGGTCTTTTGGGTGCGAAGTGGGTGTGGATGCTTGGGTTGCAGTAGCCGGACCTCCTCATCTAAAGCTGTAAACAGTTCCATTATTGCTTGTTTTATTTTCAGACCGATGCAAAAGCATTTTTGTATGTCCGCGCATATTTGCTTAATAAGAATTTATATTAAAATATGACAAATGGAGATAATGATGAAAGTACGTGATGCAATAAAATTGATAGAAGCAGATGGCTGGTATTTAATTAAAACCAGGGGAAGTCATAAACAATTCAAGCATCATACAAAACCAGGTAGAGTAACAATTGCGGGTCATTTTAATGATGATCGCACTTTCCGCACGTCTTTCATCAAACATAGTATTTTTCTAGTTCTGACGGATTATGTGGTTCTTAAAAATTAATAGTTATTTTTATAAATAAAGGTTTATAAACTAATAAATCTTT
>JAKRWB010000677.1 GCA_022353185.1 ANME-2 cluster archaeon
GGACCTTCTGTATTGGGTTTTGTAAAAGACCAGTTATTGATTGAAACTTTGGCAGAGGTCGGAGTTATTTTGCTCTTATTCACTATTGGTATTGAGTTTTCATTGAAAGAACTCATACGATTGAAAAAATTGATACTCCTTGGAGGTGGTCTTCAGGTCATCCTGACCACTGCAACTATAACCGCTATTGCATTGATGTTCGGCCAGTCCACTGAATTATCAATATTTCTTGGATTTTTAGTTGCGCTGAGCAGCACTGCTATTGTACTTAAGATACTTTCTGAGAGGGGTGAAGTTGAAAGTCCATACGGTAATGTATCAATATGTATTTTGATCTTCCAGGACCTGAGCATCATTCTAATGGTCCTGCTGGTGCCGCTGCTTGCCGGTAGTACCGATTTATCATTTGCTGCTATGATTGTATCCCTGGTCAAAACGATATCTATCGTAGCAGTATTACTAATATCTGGAAAGTTCTTGATACCAGCTATATTATACCAGATCGTAAAAACCAGAAACAGGGAACTTTTTCTTCTTGGAATGGTGTTGATAAGTTTAGGTATGGCCTTGCTGACATCCATGGTAGGTCTTTCCCTCGCCATAGGAGCATTTCTGGTCGGACTGATACTGTCAGAATCTGAGTTCTCTCATCAGGCACTGAGCGAGATACTACCCCTCAGGGATGTATTTAGCAGTCTCTTCTTTATCTCGATAGGTATGCTCCTCGATATGAATTTTGTACTCGACAATGCATCAATTATTTTACTGGTAATTATCTCAATTATCGCCATCAAGTTCATATTGAGCCTGATAACAACAGCTTTTTTGGGGTATCCATTACACACTGCAATCCTGGTAGGGCTTTCCCTTGCACAGATAGGTGAATTCTCATTTGTGCTTTCTTTGATAGGTGTCCAATCGGGCCTGCTTGATAATGATATTTACCAGATATTCCTTGCTTCTGCTATCCTGACCATGATGATCACACCGTTCATGATCCAGATAGGTCCTAAGATTGAAAATAAAGTTTCAAAAATGAAGTTCCCGTCATTAGCAATATTCGGCGATCAATTTGATAAAGAACCCATCAGGACTACCCTTGAAAATCATGTGGTCATTGCGGGTTATGGAATGAATGGACGAAATCTGTCAAGGGTCCTGTCTGCAACAAATATACCCTTTATTGTGCTTGAGATGAACCCTGAAACAGTGATATCTGAAAAAAAGAAAGGTCTGCCAATATTCTATGGTGATGCTTCAAAAGAGGAGGTACTTAAACATACCAATATTTCAAAAGCGAAAATACTGGTCGTGGCCATATCTGATGCAGCTCATACCCGGATGATGGTCAAGACTGCACGAAAACTGAATCCTGCCATCTATATCATTACCCGCATACGATATATCAGTGAACTGGAAGAATTGTATAAACTGGGTGCAAATGAAGTTATACCTGAAGAGTTCGAAACTTCCATTGAGATATTTTCCCGGGTGCTTTCAAGGTATCTCATACCCAGGGAAGAAATCCAGAAGAATATTGAAAAAGTGCGGACTGACGGGTATGAGATGTTCAGGGATATTTATCATAAGCCCAGGTCCATTGATGATCTGAAACATCATTTGGTGAATATCGAGATCGATACATTTGTAGTGAAATCGGGGTCGGTATCTTCAGGAAAGTCACTTGCAGAGCTTCAGATGCGCAAGAAATATGGGTTTACGGTCCTGGCCATTAAACGTCAGGATAAAATCCTGACCAATCCGCAGGCTGAGGACAGGTTATTAGAAGATGATACTGTCATTGTCATGGGACAGAGAGACAGACTTGGCGAGATCACAGCCCTATTCACTAACCATTAGCTACCGTGCATATTTTCCTGTTATGCTCCCCTGGCCCAGGATGTGTCCTTTCATTGCCGATTCAAGCTGGGATTTTGTGACCCCGTTTTTCAGTTCCAGCATGGTGTCCAGGGCATACACCTTAAAGAAATACCTGTGGGGCTTACCCGGCGGCGGGCAGGGTCCGTTATATCCTATCTTGCCAAAGTCGTTCTTTCCCTGCA
>JAKRWB010000678.1 GCA_022353185.1 ANME-2 cluster archaeon
GAGGTAAGCGATATGCACAATAATATAGCAAAGCATAACATAAAAAGGTTAGCATGTCTTCTGGCAGCAACTTTGCTACTAACATCTTGCTATAAGTTGGTAAGTGCAAAAACTGTAGAGATTAGAAGTACCCCAGAATCTATAGAAGCCGGTTCGACGATGCTTCAGGATGTTTTTTTTTCAGTAAGTAGCGCATCTCTAAGAAATATAGCTATTAGTACCTTACGAGATTTTTCCGTTTATTTTTGGCACGAAAATATCGCTGCATTGTTGGTTCCGGCTTGCCCGGGTTGGGACAATCATAGGTATTTCCAAAGTGAAGAAAATTTTAAAAGAATAAATAAATAGGTGATAAAAATAATGAAAATAAATAATAACACTATAGAAACATGGATAGCATTAGTAACAATTTTGGGTGTTATAGCATTCTCCGGATGCACAGACAAAGGAGAAAGCGATACTGCGAAAATTGGAATAGAACAAAAATTGGTTATTGCTGAACCATGGGGGATTTCCAGTGTCGACCCTGCAATGGCAGGAGGAACATTAAATAATTTTTTACTTCTCGAGACTTTAACCTTTATGGAACCCGATTTTAGTCTCGTTCCCGGGCTGGCTGAGTCATGGGAATTAATTGATGATACAACATGGCGGATCCATTTAAAAAACAACATAAAATTTCATGATAACACCGAATTAACTGCAGATGACGTAAAATTTTCATTTGATAGGAATATGGAGAAAAATCCGACTATCAGAAGAGAAATGGGAATAAAAAGCGTTGAGAAGATTGATGATTATACAATTGACATAATCACCGATAAACCAGATGCTGCAATTCCTGCTGCATTGTCGTATGCTAAAGCCGTTATTTATAGCAAAAATTCTGTTGAAAATGATGGAATTATTATAAAACCCATTGGAACAGGTCCATTTAAGTTTGAAAAGTACGACAAAGCCACAGACATTCTTGAACTCAGCAAAAATGAGAATTACTGGAATGGCGCCCCAAAACTGGATAGTGTACTTATACAGGGTGGTGTAGGCGAGGCATCAACAAGAGAACTGGCAATTGAAAAAGGGGAGGTTGATTTTACGACTGAACCACCACTGGGTTCGACAGATAGGCTGAAAGATAATCCCGATTTTAATGTGATAATACATCCTTTATGCCAGGGATATAAACTGAATTTTGGAAATCTATCAAAGGCTCCCTACGATGATATTAAAGTGAGAAAAGCAATCGCTTATGCGGTTGATATGGAAAGTATAGTAGAGCACATTTTATTTGAAAGGGGTGAAATTTCCAATGGAATGGGGTTTGTACCCGGTATAGAATGGAGGAATAACGATCTTGTAGGTTATCCTCATGATCCCCAAAAAGCAAAACTGCTACTTAAAGAAGCTGGATGGGAGGATACCAACAACGATGGTATACTTGATAAGGATGGGAAAGCTTTTAAAATAACTCTCTATACATGGCCGCAGCGTCCGGCTTTACCACCACTTGCAGAAACCGTCCAATCACAATTCAAAGAGATTGGGATCGATGCTGAAGTCAGGATCATGGACTGGAGTGCCATAAACGAACGTTTGAATGAATGGGGCGCTATACGGGTATCAGGAGGTGCTACATCTATGCGGATTCCGGATCCAAGTTACTATCTGGAGAGGAATTTCCACTCGGAAGGTGACAGTAATTCTTATGGTTACAAGAATGAAGAAGTAGACCGGCTTCTTGACGAAGGAAGATCAACTTTTGATAAAGAAGAGCGCTATGGTATATACCGGGAAGTACAGAAAATAGTGGTTGATGATGTCGCTGATGTGTATATAGCATATCACAATATAGCGTTAGTCACAAAAAGTAGTGTCAAGGGTTATGTTCCTAATCCTTCAGCACATGACTACAGAATCAATCCCGGTATATTCATAGAAGAATAGTTATCTTTCGGTGTTGGTATGTTTTCATAACCAGCACCTTATTTTTCATATATTGTGGTTCTCACATGATAGGAGCAAGTACACATGTTGAAAGGTATTTTGAAGCGATTAGGAATTGTATTATTTGTGGTGGTTGGAGCAACAGCATTAGTATTCTTTATGCTGCATTATATCCCGGGCGAGACTGCTGATGTAATGGCAAGATATATTTTTATCGGTAATATTGAAATAGATCCTTCAAATGAAGATGTGGCATTGATCAGCCAATACTATGAGCTTGATAAACCTTTGATCGTTCAGTACGTTTCATGGCTGAGTAGGTCATTACAAGGCGATCTCGGTATGTCCTATAAGACTGGCCAACCTGTACTGGAGGAGATAATGATAAGACTACCAGCGACTATAAAGTTAGCTGTAGTTAGTGTATTGATATCACTCATTATAGGCATACCATTGGGCATCGTTGCTGCCATAAGACAAAATACAATTGTTGATTATATATGTAGCACCAGTGCAGTTATTGGTGTTTCCATACCCAATTTCTGGCTTGCTCTAATACTTATTCTGGTATTTTCAATATATCTCGATCTAACGCCTGTTATGGGTTCTGGTAGTGTTGAACATTTAATACTGCCCTCGATAACCCTCGGAACCGGTATGGCTGCTGTCATTGCCCGTCTGACAAGATCAAGTATGCTGGAGGTGATAAGACAGGATTATGTTAGAACGGCAAGAGGAAAGGGCCTGGCTGAAAGAACAATTATCGTTCGGCATGCCATGAAAAATGCACTGATTCCGGTAATTACAATCATAGGTTTGGAAATGGGGCATTTGCTTGGTGGTACTGTGATAGTAGAAACGATATTTGCATGGCCCGGAATTGGAAAATTGTTGATAGATGCAATATCCCAAAGGGATCTTCCTCTAATCCAGGGTTGTGTGGTATTTATAACGATTATGTATGTCTTTGTTAATTTGATTGTTGATATATCATACTCAATTTTTGATCCGAGAATAAGTTACGAGAGGTAAAAGATGATAAGTTTATTGCGTGATGTCCGGGAATTTGGAAAAAATAGAGCAGCAATGATGGGTTTGATAGTCATTTGCATGTTGATCATAATAGCTATTTTGGCAGAGGTTATATCTCCTTACGACCCGACCAAAATTATACTGGAAGACAAATTGCAAGCTCCATCTATTGAACATATTATGGGAACTGACCATTTAGGCAGGGATGTATTAAGTAGAATAATCTATGGCAGTAGATTAACATTTCAATTGAGTCTAATTGTAGTTACAATTACTGCAATTGTTGGAATAACAGTTGGTATTGTATCTGGTTATTACGGAGGAATAGTTGATGAGATATTGATGAGATTTGTAGATATATTGCTTGCTTTTCCAAGTATAATCCTGGCATTAGTAGTTATTGGTGCTCTTGGACCGGGGATAAATAACACAATTTTAGCTATATCCTTTGTAGGATGGCTCAGTTATGCAAGAGTTTCGCGGGGATCAACACTGTCAATAAAAGAAAAAGAGTTTATAGAAAGTGCAAGAAGCATTGGAAGTGGCGATATTTATATTATCTATAAACATGTGTATCCAAATGTCCTGTATCCGAATATAGTACTCGCAACACTCCATATGGGTTCAGTGATTCTTACTGTCGCAGCATTGGGTTTTTTGGGATTAGGAGCACAGCCTCCGACACCGGAATGGGGCACTATGCTAAATGAAGGTAAAGAATTCTTAAGAATGTGTCCATGGTTATCGATTTTTCCAGGTCTTATGATCATGATCACGGTATTGGCTTTCAACTTCATAGGAGATGGCCTGCGGGATGCACTTGACCCAAGGATGAAAGAGGTGGTAATAAAATGACCATATTAATTTCGAGTATAAATAAAGAAGAATTTGAATCTGATTGTATAAAGAAGGAAATAAGAGAATACTGGGATCGCACAAAGGAACATGCCTTCTTCAAAGATGAGGAGGAAGAAAAGGCATGGAGGAACTCTCTTCTCGAAGAGTTTGGTTCAAAAAAGCTGAAAATACTGGATGTAGGTACCGGCAACGGCTCTTTAGCTCTCGTGCTTGCAGGGATGGGGCATGATGTCGTGGGAATTGACATATCAGAAGGAATGCTATCCGTGGCAAGGAAAAAAGCAGAGGAAAGAGGAGTCAATCCCGATCTAAGGATTGGTGACGCTGAATCGCTGGAATTTGAAGATA
>JAKRWB010000679.1 GCA_022353185.1 ANME-2 cluster archaeon
AAGAACTGTTAGAATCTGTGGGATTAAGAGACAGGGCGCTACACCTCCCTTCAGAACTATCCGGGGGTGAGCAGCAGCGAGTGGCAATAGCCAGGGCACTTGCAAACAATCCCAGGCTGATCCTTGCAGATGAACCAACCGGGAATATTGACTCGAAGACCGGTGGGAAAATCATTGACCTTATGAAGAAGTTGAATAAAGAACAGGGAATCACATTCATTGTTACAACACATGACATGGTAATGGCTAACAATGCCGACAGGGTGATTACAATAACGGACGGTGAAATCGTTGATTGAGGCATTCTTACTGGCAATGAGGCAACTGCGCATCAAAAAGGTTAGAACACTATTAATCTTATTGGGGATATCAGTAGGTGTTGCGGCTGTGATCGGAGTTACATCTCTTGGAGAGGGAATCCGTGTCAATGCAGTTGAAGAGATCCAAAAATCCCATGACCTGACCTTAATAGAAGTATCTCCGGGGCTCAGCAATGGAAATATTATCCTGATAACTGAATCAAAAGTACGTGCAGTCAGGGAATCCGGGTCTGTTGTTGCCCCGTATGTTAAGGATGCATATGTGACATCAAATAAGACATATTTTGAGGTCAACGGCATTTCAGCGGAATACATGGATGCCAAAGATCTACAACTTGAAACCGGCATGTGGTTTAAGGAAGGAACATACCAGATCGTCCTGGGAAGCGATGTGGGGGAGAAATTCAGTAAGATAGAGAGGGCAGAGATTGGAAACTCTATAGATGCCACGATCAGGTTATATGGAGAAGAAGGCAGGGCGATAGATAAGGATATTACCTTCATGGTAGCAGGCAGATTAAAACCTACCGGGACCGAAACCGATGATCAGGCATTCATTGACATTAATATTGCAAGGGAGCTTACCGGGAAGGATGTTTATGACGGCATTATGGTTAAGCTGGACAAGTCCAGCCAGGCTCCGGCTGCAAGAACTGCCATTGAGAAACTGGGGCTTACCTGTTATAGTGCACAGGATGAAATAGATTCGGTCAATAAAATAATGAACGCTGTGACCCTTGTCCTTGCTTTCTTCTCAGGCATATCATTGATCGTGGGCGGGCTCATGATAATAAATACGATGATCGTTTCGGTGTATGAGCGGACTCATGAGATAGGAATTACCAAGGCCATAGGGGCATCAGAACCGGACATAATCAGGATGTTCCTATCCGAATGTATCATCATAGGTGTACTGGGTGGGATACTTGGCGACCTGCTCGGGATTATTTTTTCCTTTTTGATAGACAAAGTAGGCAGGCCTATGCTGATAGCACAGTTGGGAATCGGAGATTTCGAACATTTAACGGTAATAAATATTCAAATACTTGCAGCCGGATTTTTAATATCATTGATCATATCTATCATTGCAGGCTTATATCCGGCATGGAGAGGTGCAAAACTGGACCCGGTCAAGGCGCTAAGACAGCTTTAAGTGGTGATGATCATTAAAAGGATTATTATTGCAATTATATTCACTGCTGTCATTCTATTGTCTGTCAAAGATGGGTAATAACCTTAATTAAGCAACCTTATTCAATGAAGTTCACTGTGTTCAGTTTAACATGTATCACTCCTCTTTGGGCACTTAATTTTTCCGTCAGCTT
>JAKRWB010000066.1 GCA_022353185.1 ANME-2 cluster archaeon
TATTTTAATATTTTAACGTATAATATCAAGTCCTTATTAAAAAGAAGAATATTAAATATTGCACATAATATACATTATAGTGAATGTAAATGTGCTGCGATTTTTGTGTCTCTAATATGGTCAGTAATGACTGAAAATAACTGAAACAACATTTACTGATAATGAAAACTACACTAATAAACAAGATGTCTAAAGTCCAACAAAGTGTATTTAAACCTGAACCTTTTTTTTTAAAAAAACGTAACTATTCAGCCTATTAAACGCAATCATAAGCCGTCCCCCTCCCCACTTTTATAATATATTTACATTCATGAAATCGATATCGAAAGACTTTAGATATGAATGTTTCATAAAAAGCTACAAAATGTACTTTCGTTAACAATAGCCATAATTTGTATGGCTGAATAGTTACAAAAGTTGATTGATTTTGATGAATAATTCAAGGTGAAATTCAGTTGAATAGGGATTTAGAAAAAAAGACTGAATTTGAAAAATTGCTATATACATGCCCCGGACATTGTACAGGGTATACTGTTGACCTAATGTATTTGCTCCACCACTAATTATTACACCTCAAAGTTCCAACCGACCAGGCTCAGAACACCAAAAACGCAAACAGTGACACAATAACAACAGTAACCAAATTCAGCCACAATCCCGCCCTTGCCATCTGGGGAATGGTAACATAACCCGATCCGAACACAATAGCATTAGGAGGCGTAGCTACCGGCATCATGAACGCCAGGGACGACGATATGGCAACCGCAGCCATTATCCCGAAAGGGGAGATGCCCAGGGTCACTGCAATGGATGCGGCAATAGGCATCAGTATAGTTGCAGTCGCCGTATTCGAAGTAATCTCAGTCAATATCTTGGTAATCGCAACCGTTGCCAGAATCAATAAGAACACAGGCATAATCACAAGGAACGCAAGACTCTGGGATACCCACTCGGCCAGGCCAGTATCAGCAAATCCCCTGGCAATAGCGAACCCTCCCCCCATCAGGATAGCAACCCCCCATGGAACTTTTTCAGTATCCTCCCACGAAAGCAGCGAAGCTTTCTCCCTTGCAGGAATCAAAAACAATAGCAACGCCCCGGTAATAGCAATACTCGCATCCGTAACCTGTGGCAGGTACTTGCCCCACAACAGCCCCCGGGACATCCACAAAAGCGCCACAAGAGCAAAGACCATAAGCACATGTTTCTCCTCCCTCGTTATCTTACCCTGCCTGGCCATCTCAGCCTTTATGACCTCACCACTGCCCGGAATCTCAGCCTTCTGGATGCGATATCCGATATGGGTAAGATAAAACCAGGTGATGACCAGCATGAAAGCCGCCAGGGGAAACCCGAAATACGCCCATTCAAAGAAACTCACCTCCACCCCGAACATGGACTGGTAGACGCCTGCGAATATCAGGTTGGGTGGAGTCCCCACCAGTGTTGCCATTCCTCCTATGGATGCTGCATAGGCTATAGAGAGCATAAGTGCCACATTGAAATTTGAATCGGATTTTTTGGCAGATATGCTGGCAATGACCGCAGTCCCGATTGGCATCATGACCATGGCAGTGGATGTATTTGATATCCAGGCAGACAAAAAGGCGGTGGCGACCATGAAGCCTGCTATGATACGCCTGGGACCGATGCCAATGGTGTGTACAACAAAAAGGGCAATACGCTTATGCAGATTCCACTTTTCCATGGCAATGGCAATGAAAAAGCCGCCTAACATGAGGAATACGATATGGTGGCCGTACTGGGCTGTTACGTCGCCCACTTCCATGGCACCGAATGCCGGGAAGAGTACGATGGGCAGCAGTGCCGTGGCCGATATGGGTATGGCCTCACTTATCCACCACACAGCCATCCAGATTGTGACACCTGCCACGACTGCGGCGGCAGGGGACATGCTTTCAGGACTGGTTAACAGGATTGCTATGAATAGTAGGGGGCCGAGAAAAAGACCTAGCCGTTGCCTTATGCCTTGCTTCACATTTATATATTTAAAACCATTGTATTTAAATCGTATTAGACCTACTCTAATTCGGAGGTATAAAATATGCTTAAAAAAGTGATAATCTTACTGATTTTGTTAACATTAATTGCAGCTGGCTGCACAGAAAAGGATTCTACAACCATCTCAACCAGTGATGGTGATGTGGATATTGAATACAGCGTCCCCGAAGGTGCTAATGATGAATGGTGTCCGGTCGGAATGACAATGGATGCTGCAAATCCGCAGACTGGTGAGATGTCGAGCATGGAAGTCGTAGGTACTGAGACGGTCGACGGTATTGAGATGTGTAAAGCTGTCCTTGAAACAAATACGGATGATGAGTTCGCGAAAATGGTATACCTGTTTTCAGAAGATGGCGAGACTTTCGAAATGACAACTTATGATGCTGCCGGAAATGTTGTCTCACAGATGAGCATGAAAGATGGCGTGATGACAATGACAGATGAGGAAGGTAATGTGGTTGAATACGGTGGGGTGACCTGAAACTGAGAAATTTCAATTCTGTGACTGGTACAATTAACCTAGATTCGATTTTGTGTTAATTGTACGGGTCATATTTTCTTTTTTTCTATATAACCCATGTTCTCCAGTATCACACCAAAATTCACACTTTCTAATGCATAAATAACTTTCAATGACGTCATTCCCTATCG
>JAKRWB010000003.1 GCA_022353185.1 ANME-2 cluster archaeon
CCTTCTTTATTTAACTCCAACACCATATCCTTGATCAAACGTGCACTCATAACATCCAGACCCGATGTTGGCTCATCGAGAAAAAGTATTTCCGGGTCGTTCATGAGAGACATGGCGAGGATGAGTTTCTGCTTCATTCCTTTGGAAAATGTCCTGACCTTATGATCTTTTCGTTCATAGAGATCGAACTTTCTCAGGAGTTCTTCTGCTCTTTGTCTGGCATCCTTGCCTGGTACGCCATACAATTCTGCCATGAACTGCAGGTTATTCCAGGCAGTAAGATCGGTATATGCGTTTGAAAGTTCAGGAACAACTCCCATTATCTGTTTGGCTTTGATCGGATCTTGCCGGATGTCAAGACCCATGATACTGACCTTACCAGAACTTGGCTTGATTATTCCTGTGAGCATACGGATAGTTGTTGTTTTGCCTGCGCCATTCGGTCCTAAAAAGCCAAATATCTCGCCTTTCTTCACTTCGAAATCCAGGTGGTTTACCGCAGTAAAATCATCGAACATTTTCGTCAGATTATCGACTTCAATAGCATTCATTGTTCTCATCATTGTAACGTACTTAAACTATTTAATGTGGTTGTTGTATCCCAAGCAGGCTCATACGCGTGCGCGGGGCTATTCCCCGTATACTGTCCTCAGGAACAAATATTATGTGACCTGGCATGGCATCATACCGTTTTGAGCCGACGGTTATAGTTCCTTTCCCATCGATTATATGGAACAGTACCGCGTATGGTTCTGGGTGGGGTGGAATTTCCTGTCCCTCTTCAAGGCATATCAGGACGACATTGAACCAATCGGTCACAAGAATATCTTTTTTGACCCGCACCGCCCTGCTGTACTCAACAATGTCCTGCAAAACTATGTGTTCCATTTTACTCCCCATATCCTGCGATTTGTTCTTGAGTTCTTTTAGTTCGTCCTCTACCCATTTCGTTTCATTTGTCGATAATTCCCGGTACTCTTCTAACATCCCGATTCGCTCCTTCTTGTTGTACATTAAGTATAATTTTATTATTTCAACTTTTGGTTATCATTATGTTAGATACGTTGTAATACTCATAAATAATATTACCTATAATTTGATTTGTTATACTGATTAATATAAATATAAAAAAACGTAACACAATAGTTATATATTATCAACAAGTATCGCAGGCTATGGACTCTAAAAATGTAGATAAATCTATGATTGAGAACGCTATCCAGTTCCACGGGCACCAGTGCCCGGGACTTGCAGTTGGAATACGAGTGTCTGAAGTGGTATTGAGAGAACTTGGTAAACCAGCCAGGGATGAAGAGATGGTTGCAATTGTTGAAACAGACTCGTGCAGTGTGGATGGCATCCAGGTGCTCACAGGATGTACGTTTGGAAAAGGAAATCTGATTTACAATGATTTTGGAAAACCGGTTTTTACTTTTATGAATCGTGAAAATAACAAAGCAGTCAGGATCTCTGTCAACAAAGATGCTTTTGAAATGGATGAGGGGCATCGTAATCTATTTGCAAAAGTACGTAACAAAACGGCAAGTGAAGCTGAAAGAGAGTTGTTCACACAAAAACACATTAAAATAAGCAATGAAATACTGGATTTACCTGAAGAGAAGCTTCTGATAATCGAACATGTGGAACCGGAACCAGTGCAAAAAGCACGTATCCATGAATCACTGGATTGTGTTGTGTGCAATGAACCAGTGATGGAAACAAGAGTCAAGCTGCTAAA
>JAKRWB010000680.1 GCA_022353185.1 ANME-2 cluster archaeon
TAGACGGTCTTCAACTGTTCGTGCCTTTTCTCCAACCAGGGCTGATACTTGTACTTGTCCAGTATCTCAACCAACGAAAGATCCACACAGTTTGTTATCAGAGGAAACATACCATCGCTTCGTGCATCGAAATCAATATTCTCTTTCCTAGGACTCCAGGTCACGTGGAATCTCTTTTGTACAATATACTTATATTTTGTATTTGAGTTCGGACGCCCCCGTTTCTCCTGTTTGAAAATATTTTCCTTTTCCTCAAGTATCTCATAATCCACCCATCGATGTGCAAATTCACCCAGAGCTTTATCTGCAGCTTCAATTACCGCATCTCGTGACCGTAACCGGGTCCGTGGGTTTCGAAGACGGGTTTCAAGTTGTTCCAGTTTCAACACAGCTTTTTCGATTAGAGCCTGACGAAAATGTTTATCCTTTTCTTCCTTCTGTGGATCTCATGTCCATACGATACGAAAACCTTCTGATGACTTAATTGGGGATTCAACCATTTTCATCATGTCAGGTTGTTCTGCGTTATTCAAGTCCTGATGCCTCTCAACATCTTCCCACGCAACTTTATGAGTTTGAATGTATTTCCTGAACCAACCATCCTCTCGTCTGCTTCGAGGTAATACTGTTATGAACCGACCTTCATTGTCACGTATATATTTCATGTTCTTTCCAGTGGTATCCTCTTCAAATTAGAGGGTAACTGCCACTATTTTAAATCGAAAAGCAACATTACAAGTAGTTCGTTAATAATTCCAAGATCAATATAATTGTCTACATTTAACCCGCATCATAATTGATTTGTCGAGTAGGACTCATAGCGCACCTCTTATTGGGGTAATGGTCCCGAAGTTACTATGAGCCCCCTCACAGAACCGGACATGAAGATTGCCGAATAAGAAAGAGCGATTACTCGCTCTCCCTCTTCTTAGAACCGGACTTGCAACTTTCGCCACATCCGGCTCAAGCCTTCCATAACCCTTTTTGTATCGGGCAGCAGTTTACAAT
>JAKRWB010000681.1 GCA_022353185.1 ANME-2 cluster archaeon
ATACTAGTTTTAGGTAACGTGTTAACTAATGTATTATAAACATTTTGTTCTGTGATTATGAAATCAATGTTCACAAGAAATCCGGTAACGATTAAGGAAATACTTTTGAACTATCTTATCGTCTCATTTTTCTTTCACAAATGTGAATAGTATCAATGAAATGATTGTCAATGTAAGACCATAGATAAATGTTGTTTCCGGACTTATTTTATCCCACAATAATCCGGCAATGCAACCACCCGGAAGTGCTACCAGTCCGATTGCGGTATGAAAAGTTCCCAATGCGGTTGCTTTCAAATGTGTTGGTGCCAGATCAACCACAAAGGCTCTTTGAGCACCGTCAATTATGGCATAGAATATTCCATAACTAACAAATAACACTGAAATACTGTAAATATTTGTGGCAAATATTAAACCAAAAGAAGTAATACCAAATATTACATACCCTGCTCTTAAAACCGTTTTTCTTCCGATTCGATCTGACAATATTCCGAAAGGAATTGCACAAACAGTATAAACAACATAAAAAATTATATAGAAAAGGATTGCCATCTGATCAGCCAATCCTATGTCCAATACTCTCACCAAAAGGAAGGCATATCCAAAATGGCCCAGTGCAAAGATTACAGATACCATGAGAAACAATTTCAAATTTGTAGGCAATTCTTTAAAAGTCAGTTTAATAGACATTTCGTTTATTTTATGTTCTTCTGAATCTCTCTTTTTTTCCTTGATGAACATAATGATAAATACTGCAATCATTCCAGGTAAAAAAGCTAACATGAAGATATTTCTATAACCAAAAACGGGAAGTAGGAAATAAGCAAGAGCAGCTCCTAAAACCGAACCAACCCCATCCATGGCTCTGTGAAATCCGTAAGCCTTTCCCCTAACACTCTCATCGCTTGATTCAGCTACAATCGCATCTCTTGGAGCAGATCTTATGCCTTTACCAATCCTTTCTATTACTCTTATAAAAAGAACAAAAGACCAGATATTAGCAAAAGCGAACAGTGGTTTTGTTATGGCTGATAAAGAATAGCCCAACAGCACAAAAGGCTTTCTTCTCCCAATTTTATCTGACCAATAGCCAGATACAACTTTTAAAAACGAAGCGGTTGTTTCTGCAGCACCTTCAACAATACCAACAGCATAAACACCAGTACCTAACACGGTTACCATGAATAAAGGAATTAATGGAAAAACCATCTGGCTGCCAAGGTCGGTGAATAAACTAACTAAGCCCAATATGAATACGTTTCTGGTAATGCCTTCAAAGATTTTAATTTTCATGTCCACCTGTTGTTTTATGTGCTCAGATAATGCTGCATCCTGATTATGTGCATCCGTACCTCTTTCTGGTCATCAGATCAGAGTATGTCCCTGCTGAGACCACTCATCCAGCCAGTAGTATGAAGGATCTGTCTGCCGTGCTAGTTCCAGCGACCTCTTGGATATCTTTAGATTTCTTTTAGGTTTAACAGCAGTATAGCAGTACTGAGCATGCTTACTGGCTAGTATTTTATGATATAGTGGAAGCCCCTCTCTTTTTAATCTACCAATTTCTATCATCGGCTCAGCAGAGACGTTCTTAAGTCCACTCTCTTCTAAAAGCTTCGTTATCACAGACGGCTCCACGCCACCCCTGAAAGGAAGCTCTACTCCAAATTTTTTCCCATCATAGAGTGAGTTCCATGGATTTCTTCTTTCTGCAATGAGAATGAATATATTTCCAAAATGTCTCCTGACCCGATCAGCTACTCCATCAGGATGTGGTTTATGAAGGAAAAAGCAGAGTTTTCCGCCAGGTTTCAAGACACGTTTCCACTCAGCAATTGCTTTCTTTGGATCTGGAATTGTCCAGAGGACCGCTCTATTTACGAGTGCATCGAAGGATCCGGTTTCAAAAGGGAGATTCTCAGCATCCCCAAGTTTAAACTCAACCTTAACTCCTTGACCCATAGCTTTCTTTTTTGCCTTCTCTATCATCTCTTCTGAGATATCAAGACCAACAACTTCATATCCCATCTCAGCAAGCATGATTGAGAGAAAACCAGTACCAGTACCTATGTCAAGAATTTTTTTGGCATCTCCTCCAATTTTCTCTTGCAAAAGAGATTTCCATGCCGTCCCCTCCTTCTTATTAGCTATGACATGCCCTGGAGAGAGGTCAAAGGTTGATGATCTCTCATTCCAGTATTCCTTTATCTTACTCTTCGCATCCTTCATAATCTCACCTGCTAGGTTTTACAGCCCCTGATGTAGTACCACAGATGATCACCAGAGTTACCCCGGGTGAGTTTGTATCTTAATGGAACCTCCTCCCGCTTTTTCTGAGATATATCGCTTACTTCCTCCATCTTGAAGACCGACACATCCTCAAATCCACCTTTTCTGAAGAGTTCCACCTTATTGATAGCACTTGAAGATGATTTCTCGTAACATATTGGAAGATTTTCGTTCACAGATTTACT
>JAKRWB010000682.1 GCA_022353185.1 ANME-2 cluster archaeon
GGTTCAACTGCTAAAAACGCCCACCAGGGTTTATTAACTTGGATTATTTCACCTGTTTCAGCATCAACTTGTGCTTGAACCTGCATTCTTGCATTAAAAATCCCAAAAACTTTTGAGTTTCTTTGAGCCTGGACTTCGTAAACAGCTCTTACTTGATCTCCAATATTTGCTTCTTTGAGTTCAATACTACAATCGTCGGTACAATTTCTCAAATTTAATCTTTGTAAAGCTGTCTGAGAAGCTGTATCAGGCATAATCTTAATCTCTGCATTTCTGCCATTAGACAATTTAGCATAGAATTGGGTTCCATTTTGCAATTGCTCTTGAGTCATTTCTGAACAAAGGGGACAATCTACGGAAATTCCACCAGCCTGAATCATCGTTCTGTTTGCCTGCTGTTGAATATTTATCCCCTTCCCTCCAGATACTTGATAGTTACCTGGTTGAAGCATTATTCTTTGTCCCTGTTGACGACTTAGTTCTGATGAAAAGCCTGGTATGATATTACTGTTTTCATCAAGTATAGGTCCACTTTCTTGGGAAGAACCAGTGATCTCATCAAGTTCGGATTGGTCAATAAACTGTGCAGTATATGCCCCACCATTATTTTCAATTTGTGCGATAAAAGATCTCATGTGGTTTCTAGAACCTTTTATCAAATTATTGTATACAAGAAGGATGTCTTGGTTTTCAGTCTGTGCATTGAGTTCATTCAGGTCTTTAATGTCTAAATCTTCAACTGTTGCACCGACAATCAATGCTTCAAGCAAAGATGCACTTCCCTGATTTACTAAAGAATTATACAATGTCTGCAATTCTTGATTTGCAAAAACCCCAGGTTCGTCAGTAGTGACAGGATCTTCAATACCATACATATCTAATAGTGTCTTGACTGCATCAGTATGTGTCTGCTCAGAGTTTGCGATATTATTGAATATTGGCAAATTCCATTTGTCATACAACTCCATATACACATCTCTTGCAAGCTTTTCTTCCTCTCTCATCAACTTTAATCCGGCAATCTCCGCATCAGTTAATATATCCTGCTCTGAATCGATTCCCACTACCTGAGGTTTTTCAGTTTCTTCAATATCAGGACTATTCATAACTATACCTTGCACAGACGCCTCATCAGCTCCTGCTGCAATAACTATAGACGCCATTAAGATACAAATAAGACTAAATAATAAGATTTTTTTCATGTTAATCATCACATACAATCGTTTAGAAATAGAATTACTTAAATCTTTTCCCATATGTGGACAATCCACCAAATTGATGAACCTCCTACACAAGCAGGAGGCATCACCCCTCATCTCGAAACAGTCATTATCTACTTTTTGTTACCATCGCCAACAACCATCTTCATCAAAGCAGCCGCCACATCAAAATAAGCATAATCTTCCTGAATGAGCTTTTCAACCAAATTGCTGTATGTGCCCAGATGTCCGGCATCAATAGTCTCCTTAACCTTTCCTAAAAGCTGGTTGGTCCTGACCTCATTGACATCACTGATTGACGGGATTTTTTGAGATTTGATTTTAGTCCCTGTGAATTTCTGGATCCCCTTGAGTCTGTGCACTTCCCTGCCTGTCACAAAAGTAAACGCATACCCGGCATTTCCAGCCCTGGCTGTCCGTCCGATCCTATGCACATAATATTCAACATCCGTGGGCATATCATAATTGAACACAGCATTTGTAGCCCCCACATCAATTCCTCTCGCCGCCACATCAGTAGCTACCAAGATCTCAATATCACCCCTTCTGAAACTCGACATGACACGGTCCCGCTGGTTCTGCTGCATATCCCCATGCAACCCTTCGGCCAGATATCCTTTTATCTTAAGGTTTTCAACCAATTCATCCACACGTTTTTTGGTATTGCAGAACACCAGAGACAATTTAAAATTATGAAGATCCACTATTCGGCACAAAACCTCTGGTTTTATATGTTGTTTGACTTCAAAATAAAATTGTTCGACATTGGGAACAGTCATCTCCTTGTGAACCAGTTTGATCATTTGTGGTTCGTTCTGGTATTTTTTTGCAAGACGTAAAATAGCATTTGACATTGTTGCAGAAAAAAGAATGGTCTGTCTTTGTTCCGGCATTGTCTCAACAATGTATTCAATGTCTTCCCGGAATCCCATATCCAGCATCTCATCTGCTTCATCCAGTATGATTATCCTGACGCTACTCATCTTCAAAGTACCACGCTTCATATGGTCCATAACGCGCCCAGGAGTGCCAATCACGACCTGCACACCTTTTCTCAAAACTTTGATCTGACGATCTATAGGTTGTCCACCGTAAACAGGCAAGATTCGAATAGCCTTTTGATACTTTGACAACATTTTCAGTTCCTCTGATACCTGGATTGCCAGCTCTCGTGTAGGGCACAATATCACAGCCTGTAACGCCTTGTTCCCTGGATCTATCTTCTCTAACGTAGCAATTCCAAAAGCAGCAGTCTTCCCAGTACCAGTTTGCGCCTGTCCGATTAAATCCTCCCCATTTAGCATGTGTGGGATGGATTGAGCCTGGATTGGAGTTGGTTCCTCAAAACCCATATCCTTGATTGCGAGTAGTATCTCTTTTGATATATTTAAATCATTGAATTTCGAATTTTCCATATCTGAACACCTTTTTATTTTGTGCGAATAATTATAACCAAATTATGTTTTACTAAATCTGCTGTTATACTCATATTTAGTTAAATCTCAACATTTAGCAAACTGCATGTCAGGATTTTAGCATCACCTTAATCTAAGACAAATAAACAATCACCTGTACAAATAACCATTTTTACATCTTACCCAATATCTGTATCCATCGTATTTCTTATTATATGTTGTTCTACTTATTATTTATATCCCATCTTCGTCAGATTAAAATCAAATCGCTATCCATCAACCCCCTCCCATTTTGAGTCTGTCCTACAACTATTTAATCCCGATTGACTTTAAATATTGACTCTCCCTCAAATACTTACAATTGAACATCTGC
>JAKRWB010000683.1 GCA_022353185.1 ANME-2 cluster archaeon
CATCCGCTGACTGGATGCAATGATTGGAGAATGCAAGACTAATGTATTGCGCTTAATTTTTGATTATATCTGATTATTACAATTTAATATGAATTTAATTCCATAATAACCACCTATCTGCGTTCATCTGTGTTCATCTGCGGTTAATACTGAAATGAACCAAATATCTCCGTTAAAACGATCCAGTTGCCTATCATTTGCTGATGCTTTGATTTTATCAATCAGTCTGATCTCCAGTTCAGTTTATTGTTGTTTTGGCAGGCACTTCTACAGGTGTCGAGCCCCGCCATGGCTGTTAGAATGTATAATTTATGAAATACTCACCGCAAAGGTCGGAAAGTTAAGGCAACATTGTCTTTTACGTTCTTCGCGTACTTTGCGGTTCCCTCCCGAAACCTTTATAATAATTTGAAATGAACATGGTGTTGATGAAAAGAGTAATTCTTCATATCTCAGGTAACGTACAGCAAGCTGGATACAGAGCAAAAGTCATTGCCATAGCTAATGTGTTGGACATAAAAGGAAATGTACAGAACCTTACGGATGGAAGAGTAAAAATCGTAGCAGAAGGAGAAGAAGCTGATTTAGAGAGGTTCATTAAAGGGGTAAACATTAAAAACACTCTTATCAATGTCAGTGACATCGCAAAAGAATATTCCAATCCTACCGGGGACTATGAAAGGTTCTACAAACTCGTGGGTGATGGGGAAACTGATGAAAGACTTGACACTGCGGCTGATTTGTTAAAAGAGCTCATTCATGTGTCAAAGAGTGGATTTGGTGAGCTTGGCGGGAAAATTGACCACCTGGGAAATGAGCTTGGCGGGAAAATTGATCACCTGGGAGATGAGCTTGGCGGGAAAATTGATCAAAGCAGGATAGAAATAACATCCGAAATTCGCACCAGTAGAGAAGATTTAAGATCTCATTTTGATGTGAGGATTTCAATGATAGAACATGATTTAGCTCAAATAAAAGCAAAAGTCATAGTGTAAATATTTTCATCATTAATCTAAAGATTCAAGCCATGCTACCATACGCATTATTCCATCCCTCTTTCCTTAACCATAACCCTAGCCCGCTATAAACTCCCAACCGTCCCCGCATCGCGTTAGACACCCGTCCAGCACCTTATATCCTATCCGCCCCTGGTCGATATAATGATTATTCACATCCGTGATCTCAAGCTTGTCCCGTCCCTTTCCGGGTGGTGATATGG
>JAKRWB010000067.1 GCA_022353185.1 ANME-2 cluster archaeon
GTGCATAATATTGGAAAGATTGAAAGGTTTGTAAAAAGGGAAGGTAAAAATTTGAAGGAAATACTGAAAAATGGGATTAAGGGGGGAAATCGGTTAGGGGTGGGCACGAAAAAGGTTGTGATTGGTGCTTAAAAACACGTTTTTGTTGAACTTTCGGTGAAATATGTGGATTTCCATGTTTGTATGCACAAAATTTAAGGGAATTAAGATTTTAACTCTGAGTGTTGGAAACTCTCAGAACTTTAAGATGTCGTGAAAAGTTGTTTTTGGGACAGCCTGTTTGCATCAATTTTTCACCCAGGGCATAGCAAGAATACAACCAAATATCCTTTGGGAACCATTACCTAATAGAGATAACTTGAGAATCCTAAGTACGCCCTGATTGTCTTGGCTCCCACCCACACTCAATAATGATGGTGTTTAACTTGGGGATGGTGTGGAGTAATAAGTGGATTAGTGTTCTGGGGCTACCAGCATTAAAGGAACGAAAATAATTTCATGTTTTACAAGGTCTCTGATAAATCGCCATTACAGGATTCAAAGGAACAAATCGTTTAATTTAAGTAGAGTAAGACTCAGTATTATCAATACGGGGATAGTGACTTTAAGTAGAGTAAGACTCCGTATTATCAATACGGGGATAGTGACTTATGACCAACCCCTTATCTTGGTGCTGTGCATCCAATCCAATTTTTTAGTCTTTTTATTGATTCTATAACAACCTGACTCTCTTCAAAAATGATACTGTAATTGCAGAAGCAGTGGAAGCGTTATTTTGGAACGATTTATCTTCATAGGGGTTTTAGACAAGCGGAAAAAATCACAAAAAAGTATATTCTAAAAGTTAATGAAACCTAAAAAAATGCATGGAATTTTTCATTCAGTGAGGGTTGCCCAGCCAGGTCAAAGAACCAGCCCTCAACATTGCGATTTTCAATCGATTAGGCGGGTAGTAAAATGAATTATTCTTGTGGAATTTGTACGATTGGTGGGAATTTATAAAGTGTGATTTCTAAAAATATCGTCAACAAAATCAAACTAAAAGAGTAAAAAGCCACAATTGCTCCCAAAAACTGATAACGTATTATTGGGTTGCTTTCCAATACATTACTGTCTGCAATTATATTGGCCGAAACGATTATCCCAAGAATCATTAAAGCTGCGCATACAAATGAATGGAAAAATGAAACTATTCTTTCATTGAGTACTTTTTGAGCGTCTTTTTTTTCGTTTTTTGGGTATAAAGCGGGTATTTTAGATGATAAGAAATTCGGCGGACTTGATAAAAATCTTATTGCAAATAAAGAAACCAATGTCAACATGAATGCGAATAAAGCTATTTCTTCTGTTGAAATAGTACTTTCTTCATTAAGTGTACTGTTGATTACGACATAATATGATATTATGAAAGGAAATGACAAATATATATTTGCTGACAAAATCATACGTAATTTATCTACCAAACATTCCTTTTTTATTGCATCTGCGGATTTATCTCTAAAAAAACTATCAACATTATGATAAATTCCACATAAAGCTATTTTTTCAGATATCCAAAAGACTGATAAAGGAAAAAACAATAACCATAATGGAAAAACTATATACAGATCTTTAATCATGTTTCTGTATGGTTAATGTGTGTAAGCATCAATTGGTTTATTCTTGAATGCATAAATGCAACAAAATACAGTAAAAACATGGATATGATTGCAGTATTTATGACACCATTCACTATATACCATAAACTACCTATGCCAAATAAAGCTTTCAAAAAATACATTATAGCAATTGAAACGTAATAAAATCCTATTAACAAACTCATTTAATACACCCTAGTAACAACAATAAAATTATTTTCAATACCTATGTAAGTCAGCATTATGTGTATATATGTTTATTGGTCGCGCGGGCTTTGTTTAAATAGTCCTATTTTGACCTGACTTTTTAAACAGCATGGCGACTTTTAGTCCTTGATTTAATAGAAAAATGAAACAATGAAATCTGAATGTTAGGAAAAACGAGCATCCACGAAGATGCCTCGGATTTTGCGAAGGAATCTACCGATTATGCTGAATACTCTTTATAATACCCAATAATTTGATTATTTTCAGATATCGAAGTCCATAATATTATATATTTGTATAACTTTAATGATATATTGGTGACACATCAAATGGGT
>JAKRWB010000068.1 GCA_022353185.1 ANME-2 cluster archaeon
ATTATTGCTGATTGCGGCAACAATCGTTTTAGCGGCTACACATGGAGGAGCGGCGGAATATTCCTTGGATTCTGTTTCAGTTGAAAATTATGAACAAAAAGAGCATGCTGACGTACTTTATTTAAAAAGTGGATATGCAATTAGCATATTAGACATATCTAAAGATGTTTATGGATATAATATGTGGGTAGCAATTGAAAAAAATGGGACAATATTCGATGAAAAAATAGTATATTCAGAAGAAGAGTATGCTTGGAATAATGATGAAGACTACATTAAATTCAATGTGGAAATATTTGTTGGCACAAGCATGAATGCAGTTTTTTTCAAGGATGTTTATCAAATCTCTAATGGAGATACCGTTGTAAACAATGAAACTTTTACCATAATATACAGCGGCGTAATTTCTGAGAGTTTAAATTTGAATACTGTTGGTAATAACAACATAGAAGGATTTTCTACATTGAATGAAAATGTGTTACAAAGTTCAAGCTTTCCACCTGCATCAGGTAATTCTCAGGAATTCCTAAAAGAAAACTACAGCCTTACAGTATTGGAATTAGATGTTGATGGAAATAAAGCATGGATATCACTATCTAAAAATGATGAAGAAGTTGATAATAAGGTTGTACGAGTTGGTGAATCATATAACTATAATTCATTATTAAGCTTTAAATTAGATAAATTATTTGTAGGCATATCGAGCAATTATATTGAAATCAGCAATATTTATCAATATTCTGAAATAGATTCAAGTGTTATAGTCCAGAATGAATCTGCATTACTTCTTAAAGGATTAACTGGTAAGTTCATACTTACAGGAGGAGGACTTGAATGGCAACTTGAAGAAAATTACACATTACATGCTATTGACATTGATATAGCAGGTCATTCCCGGGAGGCAATGTTGCTTATCACAAAAGAGGGGACTCCCGTAGATTATACTATAATTGAAGTCAGTGATAGCTATCCTTACTATAAAAATGGAAACCTCATAATAATGGCTGACCTTGAAACGATCTTCAGTGGCGAAGGTGGAGTATCTCTGGCCTGGCTGCATCATGTATATCAATATTCAGAGGACACTGGAGAAACATTGTTAAGTGATGCAATGCACCTTTATTCAGCAGGAGATACAAGGGAGGTTGAATGGCAGCTTAATCAGAATTATTCCTTGTCTGCTATGGATATTGATTCCAAGGATACACCTCGTAAAGTCTGGCTCAGGTTAAATAAAGATGGAAACACCCTGGAAGATAAAATTGTATACTCAGGGGACA
>JAKRWB010000069.1 GCA_022353185.1 ANME-2 cluster archaeon
CGGATTTGAAGAATTTAATAGCAGCTGCAATATCTTCATTTTTGACCTCTACCCATTCTCCCCTAATGCGTACAAGCGGTTCTTTTAGGTTTACAAGATTCTCAAATTCTTCTTCACTTACCGGCTCACTGCCAAGAGCAAGCTTCCAGTCGTACTGGATTATTGAGTTAAAACCGAACAATCCTTTGCTGGTTTTAGGGTCATGCTTTGGCTTGACATTTAATGTTATACCAAGCTTCGATTCTGATCCCCCTTTTTTCCACCATGGGGGAATAAGGACCCCGAATCCGCTCTCCGAAAACAAGGGAACAGCTTCTTTTAAAAATGCATATGCCTGCCGGGTACTGAGCCGGGCTGCTATGGGTCTTGGAGAATGGAGGCTATCCTCGATGGGAGGGTATAGTCTGGAGGCTTTCCCGAGATCGGCAAGAAGCTTTTCCTGTGGCTGGTCGAATTTACGGTTTAGGAAATTAAGTGTATCTTTTGACTCCCTCCAGACATTCTCAGCAGGTACAAGCAGGCTCGGGTCATCCGAAGCCTGTAGAAAATATCGTAGGTTCCAGTAATCCGGATCCTCCTCATTTGGGGACTCAAGACGGAAAGATGTACGAAATCCTGATTTTTCAATTTCGTGTATCGGGGCTTCCCATGATTGTATTCCTTTTGTAAGGTTTTTAAGAATTGACTTATGGACTTGTATCGGTTCTCCGGTTGTCAGAGCTCGTAACCATACTTCAGAGATGCCTGGCTTTTTTGATTTGATCTCTGAAATTGACATCCAGTTCCTGATACAGCCGTTAATGGCACTATTGAGAAAATCTGATAAGAATGCCTCCTGGACATTTGGAATCTTATTCTGAAAGAGTGCCCTGCAAACAGGGGGCATTGAGCTTGTAAGCATTGAAAAGTGCATTCTGTCATCTTCATCATTCAATATATATTGCCATCGGGGCAATACCTTACCATTCTCAGAAGTAACTATGCCGGGTACAAAATGCTGTTTTGACAACAGTTCAAGTGTAAATTTTGAAACGTTACTCCAGAACTTTAGATCGGTTCCTATGACTGTACTGTCATGTTCTATCCATGCTCCTGAGAGTGAGCTAAGTAATGATATTGCATCCTCGGGAGGGATGCTGAGACCTTCTATTTTCCATGGTATTAAACCCACTGGCTCATCCGTCTCCTCAACAATGTCATCTATTAGTAAATCCGGTGAAGCCTGGGGCGATCTGGATATTGTAGGAAGCGATAGAAGCACTTCATCCATGCGCGTCTTTGTATTGATAATACTGCCATTGATAATTTCCAGGAGTTCAATCACCATCTTCAGGTCTTCGTGTGCAGCCTGAAATGGATGAGGGCGGGGTTTGCTGGCAGATAATTTTGGAGGTCGTCCTTTTCGTTTGATAGTGGAAGCTGTAGACGATTCACCCCATATGAAGAAATCTCCCTGTTCGTCTATTGTTTCTGATGGTTTCCAGGTTCCGTGTAGAGCTATCAT
>JAKRWB010000070.1 GCA_022353185.1 ANME-2 cluster archaeon
TCTCGTCCGGGCTATTATCGCCACAATTCATTCTCGGAGGACTTGTTGCATTAGCAGGACTCATCCTCCTGAGAACAACTAAAATCAATTGGAACATCCGGACACTCCTGATGTGCGCCGTCTTTGTGCTCTTCGGGGTGCTGGTGATCATGCACCAGCCAAGCCCGCTGCGGGCAGTGGTGGATCCGGTAACGGCTCTCGTGACTGGCAGTGCGATCACTCTTAAGAAAACGACGGCGCTAATCTTTATCGGCGGCCTGTCAGTCATCGGAGCGAAACTGTTCTGCGGGTGGGTCTGTCCATTCGGGGCATTGCAAGAGATCGTAAACAGGATTCCAGCACCATTCGGGAAGAAGATCAAGCTGCCGTTCAAGATCTCAAATGGCATCCGGATTTCGATATTTGTCATCAGTTTTATCATGATTCTCGCCACAGGAAGCGATCTTTACACATACCATAACATCCTGAACCCATTCGAGCTATTTGACTGGCATTTTGAGCTGGTGCTGGCAGTTCTGGTCGGTGCGGTGCTGGTCGCATCAGTATTTGTGTATCGCCCTTTCTGCTATCTCGTGTGCCCGGTTGGGCTCCTGACGTGGCTGCTTGAGCATATGAGCATATTTCGTGTGCGTCTTGACCGGGCCAAATGCAATAACTGCAATAAATGTATCCGGATGTCGCCATGCTCGTCTGTCAAAGCGATCGTGGATGGTGATAAGTTGCGACCCGATTGCTTCGCATGTGGTGTGTGCATTGACGCATGTCCGACCGATGCGCTGTCGTTTGGGATTGGTAAAATAAAGGCTAACAGGAGCAAAGACCGGGAAAGTGGTGATTGAGGATCGATGCGAAAATTCAGATCATATTGGCTGATATGAACATGAAAATTCCCACCTAAAATTGACCCACTTTTCCCATTGAAAATTAAACAACCCTATGTGAAATGCTTGAGCCGGATGGAGTGAAAGTTGCATGTTCGGTTCTTAGAGGGCTTTGGGCCGATAACGGCCTCTGGCTACTTGACCTTTCATCTGCGGTGGCACAGTTCCAATATCCAGTTAAACAGCGAAAGGGGGGTATCCACTTAACTCCCGAAACTTCAATTCGGTGGATGTTCTTCTATCGGCTTATATAACAAGCCGTATCAACAGACCCTAATCCATACAAATCTATGGTTGCTGAGGGAAAATGTTAATAAAACGGGAGTTAAGTGGATACCCCCATACAGCGAATTATCAAATGCAACTGCGACTACAAATCAGTGTAAATCAGTGAAATCTGTGTCTTTTTATAGTTCCAGACAAAGATTGACACTAATTTTACCTAAAGTCGGTGTCAACAAAATAACTGATTTTTGGAACAGTGCCATCTGCGATTAACATTTGCCGAACCAAAGCCGACCAGCCGGATAAGTGCGGGAAGGCAGCAGTATCAGGCCCTCTCGGTCCTGTATACACCAGCCAACAACATCCCCAGCAGCGCACCCACTACACCTCACTTTCCGCAGGTATATTTTGAAAACAAATCTTTTTCTTAAATATTGAATAATGTCGCATGATTGTGGTTTTCGAAATTTGTATACAAATGGTTCAGAATGATGTATGTTTATTTTCTACCGAAATTGGCAAATCGTATACTCAAAACATGTATTTTATGTATGTACAATATAAATATAATATTCCAAACATATATAAAACCGTTATCAGGAAAAATTGTATGACATTTGCAGACACCTGTGGAAAGTGAGTTAAAAGGGAAAATTTAGTTTCCTACTTTTTCTAATGGGTATACTCTTTCACTATTTTTTTTAACCCCCTACATTTCCCATCAGTAGTTCCACGTTTCAGCCAATATAACTCAAGTCTTCATCGCTACTCTTTTTGCCTTGCATTTCTTTCATGTATTTCTTAAATCCTTCTTCGAATTTCCTTGCTTCTTCCTCAATTCCGGTCAGGTCTATTTCAATTCCAAGTAATTCAGAAGCTTTTTTCAATCCTGCATAGCACGCCTTTATGTCCAGTGCCTGTGGAAAAGCAGTTTCGCTTAACAGAGCTATTCCATTTATCCCCATCCGCTGTGCATATTCGATGACAAGTCCGTTAACTCCGGATATTTGCATATTGCTATCAACTATTTCTACAGACTCAGTTTTCAAATAATCCAAAAGCTCCTGGGTAGTTGCCACTCCAAATACCTGCGGGTCCTCAACATATCCTTCCACATGCTTCGCAATAACTGTATAGATTGTATCAACGTCACAGAGCTTTGCCACTTCAACTATTTTTTCTGCCAATTCATTATCCTGAGTCAGAAAGCCGAACTGCATCTCACCTGTAAAGAGTATAATGTTCTTTTCGCTTGAATAGTAGAACTTGAACAGACTTTCATCCCTTTCCATGGGTACCACCAACCCCTTATCAAAAATAGCAAGGGAAGGTGAGAGATGGGGTACATAGATATCTGCAAACAATTCAGGTTTCAGGAGTTCAATAAACGAGGTAACAGTATTCTTGGAGACCATTCCCATTCCTGGAAGACCTACAAGCATTTTGGGCTTATTCATCTCTGGCTTTTTGTGAAATTGTATTTCCATATGTTTCCTGAGTGTCACCAAGGTAAAAATACTCTCTTATTGATGAATCAATTACATTTTTTTCTGTTTTCAATTTTGAGTAAGAGAAACTCACCCCATCACTTCCTGCCTCAACAGCAGATACGCCAGCGCCAGCCCCAGCCCGGCCACGCCATAACCCAGCAGGGGCATCAGGATATCATTTGCTTTATGATAGTAAATATCATGATCACGTAGATAGATAGATAGATAGATATATATATAGTTAATTAATAATTGCAATATTGCAATTTATGAAATCAATAGAACTTTTTAACAAATCAGACATCGTATGGAAATATTTCAATGACCATCCCTTTGAAGAAATAACCCCTACGATGCTTGCTGAAAAGTTGAAAATCAATTACAATACAGTTAATAGTACCATCAATAGGTTGTATATTAGTGGTAAAATAAACAAAAGCGGTAGAGGAGTTTACATGCTATATACTCCTATAGCAAAGGGTCAAGCTACTCTTATTGATGTTATTCGTGATGATAAGGGGTAATATTAAGAAATGAGGTGGAACTTATGTCAATGAAGGATTTGACTTTGGAAATAACTAAAAAATGCCCT
This sequence comes from ANME-2 cluster archaeon, assembly GCA_022353185.1. GTDB lineage: Archaea > Halobacteriota > Methanosarcinia > Methanosarcinales > Methanocomedenaceae > Methanocomedens_B. Next base: position 3,189 of record JAKRWB010000070.1, read on the forward strand.
ATGAGGTGTGTTTTATGTTCTTCCGAAGGGGGGGAACCTTTAGAGGATGAATTCAGTTTAGGTGAACTCAAAGACATCGTAAATCAAGCGAAATATTTAGGAGTGACAGAAATTTCATTATCGGGTGGGGAACCTCTAATATATCCATATATTTTGGATATTTGCCGATATATATCAGAGTTAGACATTAATGTTTCAGTATATACATGTGGTAATGTTTTCATTGAAAGTGATCATGTGTCCTCCATTTCACTTAGTTATTTTCAAAAATTAGAAAAAGCAGGTGTTAATAAGATTGTATTTAGTCTGCATGGTTCAAATCCACAGGTTCATGATGAAATTACTGGTAAACCTAATAGTTTTAAAAATCTCTTCGATTCAATAAAAAATGTACAGAAAACAAATTTAGGTACAGAAATTCATTTTGTTCCTCTACGCGAAAATTTTAAAGATTTACCTGCCATTGTTTCGCTCGTAAAAAAAATGGGATTAAAGTCCATTCATATTTTAAGATTTGTACCGCAGGGGCGTGGTGGGAGATATAAGGATATATTGGAACTCCATCAAAATGAAATATTGGAATTACGTAAAATCCTTGCGGATTTAATTGAAAAATCCGATATGGAAATCATTGTTGGTGCACACTACAACTGTCTTGGATTGAGTAATGATAAAAAGTGTACTGCAGGCATAAATAAAGCAGTTATACGTCCAGATGGATTTGTTTTCCCCTGTGTAGGAATGAAAAGAATTGATAGCTTTATTGATTGTAACAATGTTAAACATGATAAGCTGGAACATATCATAAATAAATCTTATGGGTTTAGATTGTTAAAGAGTTTATTAGCTGATGTTGAAAACAGATCATGCCAACATTGCACAGGAGAATATAGTTGTACTAATGGGTGTATAGCTCAACGGCTTGTTGCACATGGTACTAATATTTTAGAAAAGGATCCACATTGCATCAAACATTCTGAAAAATTGACTGGGCTGCTGTCTGAAAATAATAAACCATCCATTATAATGGACTATAATGAGGGAGTAATCTATGCCGGGTCCTGTTAAAGATGATGATTTAATCATATGGTTGAAAAATAATTATCAGAAAATTGAATTTATTGTCCAACCTCCCGACTACCAAAGAGTGGATAGAAAAGAGAGACTTATAGGAAATATTACAAACCTTAAAACTGATAAAAAATTATATGCACAAAAGGATTTGTTGATTGAAATTTGGAAAGATTTAGTAGCGATGGCCGTAATTTATTTAAAGTCAAAAGATAAACGTGAATTTTTTCATGACGACGGGGATTATGGCATAGATCAATTGGGGGACTTTTTCCAAAATTACTGTGATTTCGAAAAAATCCTATATGGTAATGGTGATTACTATAGAGATCACGTTTCGCACGTATTCAAGGTATTTCTTCTTGGTGAAAAATTAGTTAAAGAATATCTTGGTGGTTTTTCCTCAATTGAAGTGATGGATTCCAAACTATTGCTGAATAATTTAAATCAAGATTTAAAAGAAAGTGATGAAGATTATCAAAAACGAACTGAGGCAAAATTAATTACAGCAGATGAAAAAGAAGCAATGTGGTGCATCGTTTCATTAACGCATGATTTAGGATATCCAACAGAAGTTGTCAATGATATTCATGATAATCTCAAGAATATGCTAACCATATTCAATATACAAGATGTTTCATATATTTTATCTCAACAAAGTCAGATGTTTAATGATTCTATAGTTAAATTAATCTCATCTGATCTAAAAATTGTGAAAAAATCCGGCGAAGAAGTGGATAAAAAAGAACCACCAGAATATATTACTCACACGCAAGCTAAATACTATTTTAAATATTCCAGATCAATCGAAAAATGGGACCATGGTGTTGAAAGTTGTATAGTATTAGTGAAAAGTTTAGTATATTTTTTGGAAACTGACTATAGCATAGATGAAAGAAAATCAATGGATATCGATGATGCACGGCAATTTTTAATAAGGCAAAGAATTCTACGCGCAATTGCATCACATAATTGTGATTATATTTATCATTTAAAGTTGGATTTGTCATTTTTGCTCAGAATAATTGATGAAATGCAAGAGTGGGGTAGACCAAATTTGAATGATCTTTTTATAAAAACCTCCGATTCTAGCTTTTCAATTGACAAATTCACAAAAAATGATATCGAATATACAATTCGATTTTCTGTGATAGATGGTGTTACTGAAGCTGATGATAAGAAAAAGTTACACAACAATATAAAAAATTATTTCAAACGATGTGCGGATAAATATATAATGATATTGAGAAGTGCTGTTGATGGCAAAGAAAGATCTGAAGATAAACTCATTTTAACTTTAAATGTAGTGGATGAAACTGAAAAAGAAATAAAATATAAATTTAAACATCCAAATCCAAAAGATATCGAATTGCACGTGAAAGGTATTAAATCATCAGCCAAAGATTACGTAGAAATCAAATTAGAACAACTTAATGAAGATGATTGGGATAATTTCTGTGAAATTGTTCAAAGTAACTAAAATGCAACATAAAATTCAAAAAGTTCGAAATTTAGTTACACATTGCACTAAATGCGAAGACCTTGTTAAATCTAGAAAACAATCTGTGCCAGGATATGGATTTGCAGATGCTAAAATTTTCTTTGTTGGTTTAGCACCAGGTAGATTGGGTGCAGATTCTACTGGAATACCTTTCACAAAAGATTCGTCTGGTAAACTTTTCCAGCAAGCACTTTCATCCTCTGGAATTTGTATGGAACCAAATGGCATAGTGCAAAATGATTCTGAACTCCGAGCATATGTTACGAATTTGGTAAAATGTAATCCAAAAAACGAGAAGGGTAATAATAGATATCCTTCTAAATTGGAAGTGGAGAATTGCAGGGATTTTTTAAAAGAAGAAATGGCTTTAATTGATTTTGACGTTATCGTTCCACTTGGCAGACTTGCAACTGAAATGATTTTGAATCGGAAATGTAATAATTTCACTTTAATGCATAACAAGCCTATAAAAATCAATGATATGTGCTGTATTCCATTTATTCATCCATCATATATTGTAAGAGGCGCATATTCGAAGGATAAATATTTAGAGGACTTTAAAACTCTCAGAAACTGGGTTTTAGACCTTAACAAATAGGGGTCATTTAAAAATCAATGATGATATAAAGTTCAATCAGCTAGTTAAAGGACTGTTTTAAAATCTCACCCCATCACCTCCCTCCTCAACAGCACATACGCCAGCCCCAGCCCGGCCACGCCATAACCCAACAGCGGCATCAGGTAGCCCAGCAGCACATCAGACCCCTGCTGGTATATCAGCACAGAATCCAGCGCCCTGATACCCATGGTGATGGGTAGGGCATTACCCAGCCATGCCATCAGCGGCGGCATCGTCTCGAATGGGAAGAACATACCGCACAAGAACAGCATAGGTATGCTAAGCACCAGGGACAGCAGCATTGCCGTGTTCTCGGAATCGGCAAGCGTGGCCAGTGCCATACCGATACCGATGAAGGATGCCGAATACACCAGTATCACCAGGAACAGCGCTCCCCACTGGGATACCGGGATGAGGACCCCGTAGAGCAGGAATGCCACGATGACCATGATGATTCCCTGCAACAGGGCAATGAGTATCAGCGCAAATGTCTTGGCAAACAGGAACTCCTCCAGGCTCAGGGGCGTGAGCAGTGTGCGTACCAGGGTCTTTTGGGACCTCTCCTGTATGATGGTAATGGATGCCAGCATGAATGATATGAACATCAGCACAATGGATATGATACCTGGCATCAAGAACTCAAGCTGGGACTTATCCTTGAACACCTTTTCCATTTCCATTGTTACAGGAGCGGCAATAGCGGTAGGCGATTTCGTGGTCACTTCATTGATGACACCCTTGGTCTTCTCTATCTCTAATGCAAGTGAAGCCGTGCTGTTGGCCATACCAGTGGAAAGCTGCTCCAGCTTCTGTGAAGTGTCGGCCGATTGTTCTTTCACCTCCCCCAGGGTAATCACTACATTCTCTATATCAGCGATATTCTCACTGATGTTGGATATCTCTAGAGTGTAGTTGTCAATGGATTTTTGCATTTCCTGCAGGCGGACGTCTGTCATTTCCAGTTTTTCGTGCAGTTGTGCACTGGTCTGGGCCAGATTATCCAGGCTATCGTAGAGCGAAATCACCGGAGCTGTGCGCTCCTGCAGCAAGTCACTGGTATCCTGAACTTGCTGGATAGTTGCGTTAAGAGTTGTGCACTGTGGCCGTGAGGGGTCGATCGTACAGGTGAGGTCATAGGTCTGCTGTAAACTGGTCTGAAGGTCCAGCAATGCAGCATCAGCGGCATCGATATCATTCACCACCACTTCCAGTTCATCCCTTAACAGGACTGCATCATTATGGATGGAATCAACATTTTCATCCAGCTGTTTGATCTCCTGCCGGGTAACATCAATATCTGCTGCGGTCCGGTTCAGGTCCACCTTCATCTGCTCAAGGGTGCGTTTCATTTCATCAACCGAAGCATTCAGGCGGGTTGCATTGAGTTCATCCAGTGCAGATATCACATCAGCAGTACTGCTGTTCAGGGAACTGATGCTACTGTTAATTTCAGCAATCCCATCCTGAAGTGGGTCCAGTTTTGCCTCCATCTGGTCCAGTTCCTCCCATAACCGGCTAAGAAAGCCGAGGGTGAGTTCGTAGGACATCTTCTCTGTAGTGGTTATGAATACCGTGGATATGATCGGTGCAATCTGGACCCTGGAATTGTCAATATACAATTTCATGGCCTGGGTCTCATCTACTGGTATGAAGATACCTGCACTGTATCTCCCGCTCCGTACCCCTTCTTCGATGACAGCAGGGTCGGTTGTATTTTCCTCAGTGATAAGGAACATCTGGCTGCTGTTCAATTCCTGGATTATTTCCCTGCCCAGTTGCGACCCGCCGCCCACACCCAACCTGACATCCTTCAGGCCCTGGTCAGCACCGCCTGAAAAAACCGAGCCTATCAATATTGTGATAAGTATAGGTGCCAGGAAGATCAGCAAGACTGTCCTGGTGTGGCGGGTATAGATCGTCAGATCTTTTTTAATAACAGAAGCAATGGTCAATGCCACTCCTCCTGTGCAAAATGAATAAACACATTCTCCAGGCTGGGCCGGTTGGATTCAATGTTAATAATGTGCTCGTTCCCGGATTCAAATATCTCAATGATCTGCTCCATTGGCTGCTCGTTATTGAGAGTTATTTGTAATCCTTTTTCGGAATCAACACAGGACGCCACACTCTTAAGCGCACCCAGCCGCTCTGTGAGGTCGTGGTAGTTTCCTGGTGTACTTGTTATCAGGATGATCCGCTCACCCACTGTGTTCTTCAACTCTTCCGGCGTCCCTTCCACAACGATATTGCCCCTGTGCATTATCAGTATCCGGTCGCTAAGCAGATCGGCTTCGTCCATGTAATGAGTGGTGATAAGTATCGTGGTGCCCTCACTGTTCACTTCCCTGATGGTATCCCACAGTGCCTTTCTGGAAACGGGGTCCAATCCCACACTGGGTTCGTCCAGTATGAGTACCTCTGGTTTGTGTATCAGTGCACAGGCAATGTTGAGCCTGGTTTTCATGCCTCCGGACAGGGTGCTGGCACGGCTGCCTTTCTTCTCGGTAAGTTGCAGCATCTCCAATATACGATGGCTCCTCTTTTTTATGTCAATGACAGTAACGCCGTACAATGAACCGAAATACCTGAGGTTCTCAGCAACTGTGAGTTCGTCATAGAAACTATTCTCCTGTGGTACCACGCCAATAATGGATAGCACGTCTTTTTTGTCAGATACCACATCAAGACCTGAAATATAGACCGAACCGGACGATGGTCGCGTCTGACATGACAGTATATTTATCAGGGTTGACTTACCAGCCCCGTTAGGTCCAAGCATTCCAAATATGGTTCCCTTTTCAATATCCAGGGAAATGTCATTCAATGCCTTGAAATCCCCGAAGGTTTTAGATACGGACTGTATCTCGATGATTGTCTCCATTGTTCTCCCGCAGTTCGTCAATTTAACAATGTTTGGGCACTGTTCCAAAAATCAGTTATTTTGTTGACACCGACTTTAGGTAAAATCGGTGTTAATCGGTGTCAATCCGTGTCTGAAAATATAAAAAGACACTGATTTCACTGATTTCACTGATTTCACTGATTTACACGGATTTGAAGTCGCATCTGCATCTGATAATTTCACTGTATAACTGGATTTTGGTATTATGTCCAATGTTTGCAATCTATAATAAAATCTTTGGAATGGAATATGTCTATTCTGTCCCGTACGCGAAAATATTATCCCGTCATCCCCCAATTATACCTTATGAAGATAACAGTCATCTCTGATACCCACTTAAAACCAGGCCAGCCAATAGAGATGCTGCCCGCACCCCTGCTAGATATGCTGGTGTCTTCTGACATGATAGTCCATGCCGGGGATTTCGTATCCATGCAGTGTTATGATGAACTGCAGGATATCAACCGCCTGGTGGGCGTAGCAGGCAATATGGACCCGCCTGAACTCAGGCATATACTCCCCCAGAATACCACTTTTGAAGCTGAAGGCGTCCGGATAGGTGTGACCCACCAGGGCCAGCTTTCAGTTACCGACCTGACCGGACTGGGTTATCTTGCCAGGGAACTGGGGGTTGACCTGCTTATTTTCGGGCATATCCACAGACCACAGATACACAAAAGCGGGGATATCACCTTATTGTGCCCGGGCAGTCCCACTTCTCCCAGGCAGTCCGAGCCGAGTGCTGCTGAAGTGACTGTGGAGGATGGGAAAGTGGAGGCGGTTATTGTTAATTTTGAGGGGGAGGTTTGTGATAGTATTCGGTTCGCCAGGTCGCTGGGCATGCGATAAAATGGACATGTTAATTAAGGAATACACCCGGCACAATAAAATGGAATAATATTTGTGGTTGGGTGATATACATTATACGTTTTTCTAATCATGCACTGGCTCGAATTAATGAGCGTGAAATAAATATTGAGCTGGTGAGATTGTCCATAATTGAACCATTTGAGACAATTGATGTCAAATTTAACAGAAAAGCTTGTTACAGAAAAATTGATGATTCATTTATAGTTGTAATTTTTGAAGAACAGAAAGATGAAATAGTTATAGTTACAGTATAAAAAGTAGATAATACGAGACTGATAAGATATGGCTTCAGTGGAATATGATTCGGAAATTAATGCGATGTATATTCGGATTACTGAAGGTAAGGTGGATAAATCCGAACCTATAGCCGACAATATCATCGTAGATGTTGATAAAAACGGAAAAGCTGTAGGAATCGAGATTTTACTTCCAAAGCAGGATGTCAAGTTACAGGATTTTGTTTTAAAAGCATTGAAAGCTGAAGCTTAATTTAATATTCTGAATTATTTCAACACCATATCCTTAACCGTACAATCCCGCCCCTGTAATATCTCCACATCAGTACTATCGCACTCAGGACAATGGATGACTGGCAGTACATAATTCAGCGCCCGGAGGAACTTAATGCTGCCGTGATAGCTGTGTCAAATGTTTTTTCCTGCATCATAATCGCAGTATAGCTTA
>JAKRWB010000684.1 GCA_022353185.1 ANME-2 cluster archaeon
TCGATCCCTTTGCGTGCTACAAGTATCTGGTCCAGATGCCCGAGAAGGCTTACGGTCTTACCCATCACTGAAATTTTACAGCCGGTCAGGTTCTCAAATATCTCCCTAGATTTACCACCTTTACCAATAATACGCCCTTTTAACCGTTTGAGTTCTTTGGGCGAATTGGCTATGTGACTCAGATCCATTATCTCAACAGTAAGCATGTCATCGTCAAAAAGGCGGAGCACTTTATCAGGGCTAAAACCTCTCCCTATAGACTTGATAACCTCGGCAGCCCTCATTGCCAGTAATGGGTCACTCGGGTCAGTGATCTCAATACTACCGGTCTGGCTATCAATATGTAAACTGGCAGTGGATTTTTCCTCAATAAGTGCTTTAGTGTTTCCATCAGGTCCGATTATCACAGCGACCCTATCCATGGGTACTTTTACATAAGTGGTCATTTTGTTCTCCAACATAACTGCCCCCATGATATAACTAATAGCACATATTACTGATGGTCTACCCTGGACTTAACAATCTTTTCCAGAGTACTTTCTACATCCATTTCTACCCCGTACTTAGCAAAAAAGTGGGCAACATTGGTGATATCACGTAATAGGAAATCCCTGGCATTGAGATGGTCAAGGGTTACAGACTGGCCCATATCAATGAAGACCGGAGTCAAAGATTCTGGCTCAAGCAGGATATTATATTCACTAAGGTCACCGTGGACCAGTTCTGCATCGCGAAACAGCCGCAGCATGAAATCTTTCACTTCGCTGCAGATATGAGTCGCCTGCTCCTTAGTTAAATTAAATTCACGAAGCTGGGGATAAGGAATATTATCCGTTCCCTTGAACTCCATAATAAGAATGTTGCGTTGCGTTATAATGGGTTTTGGCACATTAAGACCACTTTCAATGGCCCTGCTCAGGTTACGAAATTCTTTTCGGGTCCAGGCCAGCACAATATCCTTTTTAGTGTGCCTTATGTTCTTAAACCTAACATCACCAATCAGGTATTCCTGCATGGCTTTGAAATTACTATTGTTGATGCGATATATCTTTATAGCCAGTTCTTGATTTTCATCGTCCTGCACTCTTAACGCATGAAAAATATTCGCTTCTTTTCCCGTACTTACGGTACCCCCCAGCGCATCCAGATAACCTTTGGATGAAAGTTTGTACAGGGCCATCAGGGTAGATGTATCGAAAACCTCATCTTTAAGTTTAAGATCCTCGGAATCCTTTATCCGTTTTCTAAATTCATCTACCTTTTTATCAATCTTATATACTTTTTTAGAAATAGCAGGGTCAAAGTCCTTCATATTGGATTATCCTTTCAGATATCCCCGTCTTTCCAGCCAGTCAGCCTGTGGACCGGTATATCTCCACTTCACATCTGCTTTCTCATTCTGGAAATCCCACGGCACTACAATGATTATATCGCCCGGCCTTATCCAGGTACGTTTCTTCATCTTGCCAGGTATCCTCCCAAGCCGCACTATTCCGTCCATGCACCGTACCCTTACCTTGTTGGCACCCAGCATGCTCTCTACTGTTCCCAAAATCTCCCCATCCTGTTTACGGGGAACCCTAACTCTCACGACTTCATTTTCTGCGGGTTGAACTTTTCTATATATACTCAGGTTAACACCTCTAATCCAGATAAGAAAAAAACAATGAATTCACCATTTATCCACGTGGTTTCTTAGTTGCATAGATATACTTAATAATACATGCTCATTGCTATATAAAACTAATTCAAAATGGGGAAGCCACATTTATACATTTATGTGGTTCCCTTGAATTGGTCAGTTTAACTGCTAAAATGTGGCAGTATATGGTGATTGGTCAAGCACTTTGATACCATTATCAGATATGTTCAATACACGTATCTCATTTATAGTACCTGAACCACGGAACTTGGCTACATAAATAGAACGCTGAAGGTTATTCCCTGAAACAACCCTGCCCAGACGGGTGACTGAATCTGCACCGTATTCAACTATTGACTCCACTTCGAATGTTGTACCAACCGTAACCAATGTTGTGATGTCAAATGTCCTGAGCTCGCCGAACAGGTCATCTACCAGCGTCTTTAGCTTGTAATGTGAATCAATTGCTAAAAATAGTGCTTCTATAGAATCAATAAAAATCCTGTCAGGCTTGATCTCTTGAACTTTACGTGATATAAGTTTTTTAAAACTTTTTATCAGTTCCGTGGGTGCCATATCAACAGTCTTTTGTAATCTCAATTCCGGGTCAGTTATATCAACGAAAATGATTGCTCCAGATTTTTCGAGTTCCCATAAATCCCAGCCAAAAGAAGAGTTCATTTCTCTTTTTAATGATTCTGAGGCCTCAGAAGTGACGATACATAAACATTTATCGCCTTTCTTCGCACCTTCGTACAGAAACTGGGTGCCAAATATAGTTTTACCAGTACCCGATTCTCCTGATATGATATTGACAGTGTTTTTAAAATAACCGCCTTTTATCATCTCATCATAGCCTTGTATACCCGAAGGGACTCTTTCCAATATCTTTTGTTCGGCTGTCATAACAAACCCCATAATTTTTATTATTAGTATTATTCGTACGTGACATCTTATGTAATTTACTATATGCTGTACATTTTATGATGTTTATATTTTGTTTGTATAGTATATGAGCCTTTTCAGATTATTAACTTACCCATACGGTTTACAGCCTCATTGATACGCTCCACAGACTTGGTCAAGGCGAAGCGCACATAACCTTCACCATAGTCACCGAATCCGACGCCCGGTGTCGCCACAATTCCGGCCTCTTCCAGCAGTATTTTTGCAAAGCTCATTGAATCATGTCCTTCAGGCACAGGAGCCCATACATAGAATGTGGCTTTAGGCGGCTGGAAATCAATACCCAATTCCTTTAACCCTGCCATAAGGGCATCCCGCCGCTCGGTATATATCTTGTTCATGTCACTGATACACTGCTGTGGTCCAAGCATGGCCTCGATGCCTGCTTCCTGCACGGCCTCAAAGGCGCCTGAATCTACATTGGTCTTGACCTTGCCCAGGCCAGCCAGGATTTTTGCATTACCTACTGCAAATGCAATCCTCCAGCCTGTCATGTTGTAAGTCTTTGAAAGGGAATGCAACTCAATACCCACGTCCATGGCACCATCAATCTTCAGGAAACTTGGTGCCTTATAACCGTCAAATGTCATTTCACTATATGCATTATCGTGGACGACGATGACATTATTCTCTTTTGCGAATTCCACTACCTCTTCATAGAAACCCTCAGGTGCAATGGCCGATGTGGGATTGTTGGGATAATTCAGGAACATAAGTTTTGCCTGTTTCGCTACATCCCTGGGAATTGCATCAAGGTCAGGCAAAAAGCCGTTTTCTTCCAGCAAGGGCATGATATGTGGTTTTCCATCCGCAAACAGTGTGCCTATCTTATAAACAGGATAGGCCGGGTCGGGTATCAGGGCTACATCGCCAGGATTCAAAAACGCCAGAGGGATATGGGCGATACCTTCTTTTGAGCCGATAAGTGTCAGCACCTGGGAGATAGGGTCCAGTTCAATGCCGAGGTGTTCCTTATACCACTTTGCTACGGCTTTCCTGAATGACAGCATGCCGATATAGGAGGGATATTTTTGACGGTCCGGGTTCCTGGCAGAACTGCACAGAGCCTGGATGACATTATCTGGCGTGGGCATGTCAGGGTCACCAACACCCAGGTCGATTACATCTACGCCTTTTTCACTTACTCTGGCCTTTGCTTCATCTATGGCTGCAAAAAGATATGGGGGTAGATTGTTGATCCTATCTGAGTACAATGGTATCACCTTTGATAATAGTAAAACTGGATTGCTAAAGTCGGATTGCAAAATGTCTTTATACCTATTTAAACCTTTGAGATGCACTGTTTATGAAAATCTCTGAAATTGACATTCCTGATACGGTATCGGCATTCTATATCGATTCAGGTATAACTGAACTCTATCCTCCCCAGGTTACTGCCATCGAAGCGGGGCTGCTGGACGGGAGAAACATCCTGGCAGCCGTTCCCACAGCTTCGGGTAAGACCATGATGGCAGAACTGGCCATGTTGAAATCGGTCTTGAGAGGGGGTAAATGCCTGTATATCGTGCCTCTGAGAGCCCTGGCATCAGAAAAATATGAACGGTTCAGGGAATTCCATGACCTGGGCGTAGAGGCAGGGATTTCATCGGGAGACCTGGATTCCAGGGACGAATGGCTGGGGAAAAAGGATATCATTGTGGCAACATCCGAGAAGACCGATTCACTTATACGCAACGGAGCACCCTGGATAAAGGATATCACAGTGGTCGTGGCTGACGAGATACACCTGCTGGATTCTCCTGATAGGGGGCCCACCCTTGAAGTGACACTGGCCCGGCTTATGCAGACTAATCCTGATGCACAGATCATAGGACTTTCAGCTACAGTAGGCAATTCAAAGGACATGGCTAATTGGCTGAACGCTCAGTTGGTAGAGAGTGACTGGCGTCCGGTTGACCTGCGGGAAGGTGTATTTTATGGCAGTGCCATCAATTTCACAAATAGCCAGCGTGTTGTGGGGTCACAGTATAAGGATGAGCTGGTGAACCTGGTGTCAGATACCTTGCAGGAAGGCGGGCAGTGCCTTATTTTTGAGAGCAGTCGCCGCAATGCTGAATCCACTGCCAGGCGTTTGGGGCAGGTGCTTATAAAAAAATTGGATAATAAAACTTTTGCCGGACTGGAGAACATAGCTGATAATATATCCGGCATCGGTGAGACCGAAACTGCAACCAGACTAAGCCAGTGTGTCAGAGGAGGGGCGGCATTTCATCATGCAGGGCTGACGTCTGAGCAAAGAAAACTTATCGAGAAGGGATTCAGAGACAACTTGATAAAAGTCTTATCCAGCACCCCTACCCTTGCAGCCGGACTGAACCTGCCTGCCAGGCGGGTGATAATTCGGGGATACAAACGTTATGACCCCAATTATGGAATGGTGCCCATACCTGTACTGGAATATAAGCAAATGGCAGGACGGGCAGGAAGACCACATCTGGACCCTTACGGGGAATCGGTACTGATAGCCAGGACATTTGAAGAACTGCAGGGACTGCAGGACCAGTATATCCTCAATGACCCAGAGGAGATCTGGTCTAAACTGGGTTCGGAAAATGCCCTGCGCACTCACATACTCTCGGCTGTATCTACCAGGCTTGTGGGGAGCAGGGATGAACTGATGGATTTTCTGGGCCTCACGTTCTATGCCCACCAGCAGGAGACCTGGAAACTCGCTGCAGTAGTGGATGAGGTAATAAATTTTCTTGATGAAAATAAAATGCTGCTGGACACCGAAGGGCTGTACCCTACTGAACTGGGAGAACTGGTCTCGAAACTGTACATCGACCCCATGTCTGCAAGTATCATGGTGGACGGGCTGGGGCGCCTTGATGCAGTGAAAACCTCTGAACTTACAATGCTACACCTTATCTCCAGTACACCTGATATGCGTTCTCTTTTCCTCAGGTCAGGGGATTATGGATGGCTGAATGATATTGTATCAGAGCACTGTGATGAGTTCGTGCAACCAGCAGGGCAGGAGAGCAAGGAATATGAATGGTTCCTGTCAGAGGTTAAGACTGCACTGGTACTGCGGGACTGGATATCAGAACAAGGGGAGGACGATATCACAACAAGGTTCAATATCGGTCCCGGTGATATCAGGGCCCTGGCCGATACTGCCCAGTGGCTTATGCACTCCCTGGCGCGTATCGGCGCCCACCTTGCCAGTGAATACACGGATTTTGCCCGGGAACTGGTTGAGCGCATTTCATATGGTGCTGCCCGGGAACTACTGCCCATCATCAAACTCAGGGATATCGGGCGCGTGCGGGCAAGGAAGCTTTTTGATGCAGGGTATCATGACCTGGATGCCATTCGCAATGCAGGATTCGACACACTTGCAAAAATACTGGGTCCGAAGATAGCTGCAAATACCCTCAGGCAGCTTGGGGTTAATGTAGAAGAAGGGGCGGATGTAGTAAATATTCCAGCAGTAAAGGGAAAAGGACAGCAAAATCTCATAGATTTTTAGTAATATTACAGGATAGATAAGCTTTTAATATATTGTGATTATCCTTTGACTCTTACAAAACAACTAATTGTTCTAATACATTTTTAGGTGACATGATTGCACATAATTATCATCGGTGCTGGTGATGTTGGATATCATCTTGCCAAAGCACTCTATCAAGACCACGAAGTTGTTATTATTGAAAAAGACGACGATGCAATCGAGCAGATAATGGGTCTTGATGTCCAGGTTATCAAGGGCAATGGAGCCAATGTAAAGATGTTGAAACAGGCCGGAGTGGAAAAATCAGACCTGGTAGTGGCAGTAACAAGCCATGATGAACTCAATATCGTTGCATGTATAGCAGCCAAGCTGATGACCCACAACGGAATCAAAACCATTGCTATGGTCAGTAATCCTGATTACATAAATGAACCTGTGACTATGCGGGAACAGGTGGGCATGAATATCATGATATGTCCTGAACTGTCTCTCGCATATGAAATGTACCAGATATTGTCTGTTCCTTCAGCTGTTGATGTCCAGGATTTTGTGGGTGGACTTGTCAAGATGATAGAGTTCAAAGTAAACGACGGAAATGTGCTTGTAGATAAGGCTCTCAAAGAGATATTATTTCCCCAGTGCAGCATGATATCAGCCATATTCAGAGATGGTGATGTCATCATTCCAGGAGGGGACGACGTCATCCGCTCAGGTGATCGGGTGGTGATTATAGGAAAGGAAGAGGCAATCCAGGATATCCGAAAATGGTTCGAGGTTAGCAACCAAAGCAAAAAAATGCTGGTGGTGGGAGGTGGCACAGTCGGGTTCTACCTCATTGAGCTACTTCGTAAAGCAGACTTTTATATCACAGTGGTTGAAAAGAATCTGAAACGATGTGAAATGATTGCTGAATTCTTGCCAAATGTCATGGTCATAAACGGTGATGGTACTGATATGAAAATACTGGATGAAATAAATGTCCCTGGTATGGATGCAGTAATTTCTGTTACCAATAGTGATGAAAAGAACCTTCTTTGCTCCCTGCTTGCCAGGCAGTTGGGTGCAATTAAGGTCATGGCCCGTGTGGAGAGGACCGAATACACCCAGTTGTTCGAGATGGTGGGTGTAGATGTGGCAATGAGTTCCAGGGAAGCTACAATCAATGAAGTCCTCAAGACTACCCTGCTTAAGGCAGGAATACAATCCATTACCACACTGGAAGGTGAAACGGCAGAAATACTTGAACTGACTGCCAGAGAAGGTTCCAGAATAGTAAAGAAGCCATTAAAAAGTGTTAAGTTCCCAAAAGGAGCAATTGTTAGTACAGTGGTGCACGGGAGTGACATAATTGTACCTGACGGTAATATTCAGATTCAGCCAGGCGATAAAGTTATTGTCTTCACCAAATTGGAAATGGTTTCAGATGTTAAGGAACTTTTCAAATAGGGCGGATAGCCTTTGTCATTGGATGATTTTAAGATTATTTTCAGGGAATATGCTTTAAATTCAAAGGCAGGCTTGAGATAATACCCATTATTGTGACTTTAAATTATTGGTGCGTCGTTTTGCATAAATAACTTATTTACATTTGCGCCAAATGGCTACCCCTTTAAGCATAGAAATTGAAATCAGCATTTGGGAAATAGCCATGACAATAAA
>JAKRWB010000685.1 GCA_022353185.1 ANME-2 cluster archaeon
TTGCACAATTGTGCTGGACTTACCTATTAATGGGAAAGTTTTATATCAGTATTTGGTCAAGCCTCGTATATGCAGGACATACATGAACTGACAATCATATGCGGAATTGACAAGTCCGGAGACAGGGAAGATGTTGAAAGGATACGCATCTGTCCAGGGGAAATTGTTGGGATTGTAGGACCAACCGGGTCGGGCAAGAGCACGCTTATTTCCGATATTGAGCAGCTGTCACAGGGAGATACCCCAAGCCGGCGCAAAATCCTGATAAACGGAGAGGCACCAGGTAGGGATATTCGGACCGACCCCAGGAAAAAACGTATCGCTCAGCTGTCACAGAATATGCATTTCCTTGCTGATATGACAGTGGAAGAGTTCCTCAAAATGCACGCCAAGAGCAGGAACCGCAACTTCGACACCGTGGAAAAGGTAATACGTATTGCAAATACCCTGACCGGGGAATCCATACATCCAGAACACCAACTTACTATTTTGAGCGGCGGGCAGTCCAGGGCACTTATGGCGGCAGATATTGCAGTCATAAGCGACTCGCCCATAGTGCTTATTGATGAGATTGAAAATGCAGGTATAAAGAAGCAGGAAGCCCTGAAACTCCTGGCTTGCGAAGGGAAGATTGTACTGGTAGTGACCCATGACCCTGTTCTGGCACTCATGACCAAACGCCGCATTGTGATGCGAAACGGAGGGGTGAGGCAGGTCATCACCACCAGTACGGCTGAGATGAATGTCTGCAATGAACTTGTCAAGATTGACAATTACATGATGTTGCTGCGCAATACCATAAGGCAGGGCGGGCTGGTCGAGGAAGCGATTATAGTATGAAACTGGTCGTGGTGGCAGGCACGCCTGGTTCAGGCAAGACATCGGTACTGATGCACACTATCAGGTCATTGAAACAGAGTGGCATGTCGCCTGCCGTGGTGAAAATCGATTGCCTGTGGACGGATGACGATAAAAGGTTTAACAGACTGGATGTGCCTGTACGCATAGGATTGTCCAGAGACATGTGCCCTGACCATTTTGCCATATATAATACTGAAGAGATGTTACAATGGGCCCGGGAACAAGACGCCGGAGTACTGCTCAATGAAACTGCCGGCCTGTGCCTGCGATGTGCGCCCTATCCTGACGGATGCCTTGCTGTATGCGTTATCGATGTGACCACTGGTCCGAATACTCCCCTGAAGGTGGGTCCACTTCTGACTACGGCAGATGTGGTTGTGGCGACCAAAGGAGATATTGTTTCCCAGGCCGAACGGGAAGTGTTCAGGGAGCGTGTTAATGAAGCGAACCCCAATTGCCGGATAATTGAAGCCAACGGACTGAGCGGTCAGGGCGCATCAGAACTGGCAGAGATTATCGGCGAGATGCCTGATGTAGGGCAGGAACTTTCACTGCGGCATAATGCGCCCCTGGCCATATGCACGCTGTGCACCGGTGAGATGCGCCTGGCAAAGGAACACCACATGGGTGTGCTGCGGCATATTGATGGATTTACCGAATACAGGGGAGAATGATTCAGGATGACGCAGGATATTACAGGCCTGCTGCCTGGATATAACTGCGGAGAATGTGGTTACCAGCAGTGCCGGGATTATGGGGCGGCGCTGCTTGGGGGTGGAGCAAAACTTGCCAGCTGTCCCCACCTGGGGACAGAAAAGTTTGCTGCAAATATTCCCAGGATACAGCAGGTTCTTGATGCTTCCAAAACCGCCACTACGGAATCACAGGTTATCATCGGGGTTATTGACGGGCTTGTGGCTGATTTTATGATTGCACCACTGCCCGGTGAGCCGTCATGCCGGGAAGACCTGCATCCCTTTGACCCCGAGGTGAGGCCGGCGACGGGTGAGCATGTGAGGTACAGGCCGCTGGGTTGTCCTATTACACATTTTGCCAGGGTGCTTGATGCAAAAAGGGGAATCCTGACCGTGCATCTGGTAGGCCCAGTACACAGGCTTGGAGGGGATGATATGGCTTTTGAGGATATAGGCATCTGCATGGTGACGGCGTTCGATGGCATTGTGAGTAAAGGCAGGGTGCCTGATGTGGGCCAGACTGTGAAGTTCCTGCCTGAGCACTGTATGATGCAGAAGGTGCATTCGGGTGTGGTGGTGCACTCGGAGGGCAGCCGGGTGAGGATTGAGGGGATTGACCTGAAGGTTTGGTAAGCCGTGTCGATCCATTCCCATCCAGAAGTTTAATGTTATTAACTGACAGTATACACAGTCTAACCCCATAGTGCCGGGGTGGCAGAGCGGACTAATCCAACGGAGCCGTGAGACTCTTTGGAGTCTATATGCGGCAGGCTCGAGACCTGTTGTATCTTCTGGTACACTTGGGTTCGAATCCCAACCCCGG
>JAKRWB010000686.1 GCA_022353185.1 ANME-2 cluster archaeon
AAACTGTTTACTTTTATTATTATCGAGCCAGTCAATAAAACTTTGACCGTCATAATTTAGAATTGAAAGTATGATTCTCTGATTCATTGCCATCAATTTATGATAATTACTAGCCAAAGTATCAAAATCAATATATGTTCTACCACTATGCACAAGTTGATCCCGAACTGTAATAGGTTCAGACAAAATTTTAAAAATATCAGTGTGTCCTACTTTATAATTTTTCAGTAGTTTTTCAAATTGTTCTCTAAATGGAAAACGATTTAATCCTTTTAAATTTGAATAAATTGGCTTTCTTTTTTTAGCATCATCTATACCTTTATTTTTTAAAAATGATTTAGATTTATTTTTTAATTCCTCATATAATCCATCGAATATAGTTTCCTCCAGTATTTTATCTCCAGAGATTGCTTCATATCTATCAACAAGAAGTTCAAGGCAGACAAAAGCCATGATATATTTTGATTCAACATTATTTGAAGCCAGTGATTCAAGATACCATTCTATAGCAAATTGTATTCCCATTTCTTTTTCCACTTCATCTGTATAGCTAGGATATGTTGTTGACAAATAATTTTTTAGATCTAAAAAATGAGTAACAGGTCTAAATCCCATATTTATGTCCTTTGTTGCTAAATTTAAAAAATATATTTTTTCATAATTTTCATCATCTATTTTTTCAGAAACTTGTACAAATTTCCAAGTTTGATATATACCTTGGGAAAATGAAGTTAAAAACAAAACTTTGTTTATTTCCTTTTGTGCCAACTTTATATACTCTTCTGCAGAATTAGCTTTGATTTCAGATTTAAAAATCAGTGTTGCACTTCCTGTAATACACGCTTTTTTATAAGAACTGATATCCTTTATTATTTTTTCATAACTATTATAATTCTGGAATATTAGTTCACCTAAATTAGTATTTATAAAAGTTCGAAAAGACTGAAAATTTGTGATTCCAAAAATCACCATAATTTTGGATTCATTAGAGATTAATTCTCTTTTTTTTGCTTTGACTTCTTTCGCAATAAATTTTATATTATTATTTTCTCCAAAGGAAAGTCTTGTTAAATATATTGACTCTATGGATATACTAAGCCCATCATTAGTTGACCCTACTATATTGAAAGGAAGAAAATTATAAAATAAATCATATAAAACAGGGAGATTTTTTTCTTCCTTTATCTCAATATTTCCTAAAATAGACCCATCCCAGAGTTGTTGGCATTCAAATTTTAGTGGGATTTTATCATCTTCATATATAATTTCCCCCTCTCCAATGTATTCCATGAAAATATCTTTAAAATTTGACATGATTCAAACTACTAATATCATAAGCAATAAAAGTTTTTAATTATCGTAAACATGTCCGAGCATAAACTCCCTACCTGGTAGAGTAAAAGAGTGGCTTTCGCTACCCCCTCCTCATCAAACCACTCGTACAGATTTCCCGTACACGGCTTTCGTTTAGCATTGTCCCGTATCAGGAGATGGATTCACCATTTGATGCCTCCACCGGTCTCAATCATACAACAATTGTTCCACCAACTTCACATATGTTAACCAGATGGCGTTTTTC
>JAKRWB010000687.1 GCA_022353185.1 ANME-2 cluster archaeon
GAGACAATTGCGACGACATAGCAAACTCAAAGCAATATTTCGATTTTAAAACCTTTGATGTGATTGACTACATTGAAAATGATAATAATGAGGCAAAGTTCGAGCGGGGAGATGAGGATTATGTGCATCCGGTGTTGGCTGTGCTGACCCTGCATACAGCCGCAGAAGGAGATTCGGATCTAACAGTCTCCAATGTTGCAGTTCCTATTCTATACGCCGGGAGCAGCAATACAATTTCTGCCACTATAGAAAATATCGGCGAAGATGCAGCCTATAGTTTCCAATCAGCACTTTATGCAAACAATAAAATTGTGTCTACAGCTTCCATATCCTCATTAGTTTCAGGTAAAAACAAAACAATTGATTTTAGCTGGAAACCGGATCATGAAGGGAAATATGTGCTGTGGGTATATGCAGACCACTTTAATAAAAAAGCAGAGCTTTGCGAAATAAATAATAATAACACACCCCTGATAGTCAATGTCATTGATTTTACGCCTCCCGAAATCGAAATAGACCAGCCCGAAGATGGGAAAATTGTGGAAACTGATGTTATTACAGTCAGCGGAACCATTGAGGACACAAGTAAAAACATCACGGTTCTTGTAAACGGAGCGGATGCTATTGTCTCAGGCACGAAGTGGAGTGCGCCGGTTTCACTATATTATGGATATAATAAGATTATTGTAAATGCAGTGGATGGTGCAAATAATTCGGCAACAAAATTCGTACTTGTAAAATCACTGGTACATCCAAATGTAGAATCGGAAAGCATACCATCGGAGGAAAGTAAAGGCATAATTGATACTGCCATGACAGTTGCCAAGGCTCCAGTTGATAAAATTGGCAGATTATTTTTCGTACTTGGTGTACTAATTATCATTGTTTCAATAGCTGCCGTATATTGGTGGAGGAAGGGATTAAAATGAGAGAAAATATGATTTTCTTTGCATTGTTGATAATCACAGTTTCATTTCCAATTGCTTCTGCCACTGAATGGGACAGTGCAACCTTTACACTCAGTATGGAGAATCCAGTTGTCTCAAAAGGAGATTATAAAATAAACGTGGTTGAATTCGATGGATACGGCATGGTTGCATTAAATATATCCTGTAATGGAGTATTTATCGGGAATACGGTTCTTATGAATAACGAATCAAATTGGTTTTACATGGATAACGACAGAATTCGATTTAAGGGCATAAATGTCACTGATCAAAGGATTCTTCCGAT
>JAKRWB010000688.1 GCA_022353185.1 ANME-2 cluster archaeon
TCTGACTTGAAAAATTCAATAATCTCATCCCTGCTAAGTTTTTGTGAGTTCGGTCCAACTCTGGCATAAAAACCAGAAGTGCACTTATAAGGCTTATCATCGCCTTCTCTAACGTTTATAATCAGGATATTTTCAAACTCTTCAATTATCACTTTTATCTGAGGATCACAATTATTAGCAATATCCTGGACTTGGGATTTGAGTTTGTTGCTAACTTTCACACCTTTGATTTTTTCATCATCTGTTATTCCGAGAAATATTTTACCCCCGGATGAATTTGCAAAAGCTGCAAGTTCTTTATCGATATTATTTGGAGATTCCTTAAACTCTATTTTATAACCTTCACCCTGCTGTAAAATTAATTCAAGTTCTTTCCGGATCATACTGGATTCACCATTCTCACGCCGCCGCCACTGCTGCATTCATCTCACTAATTATCGTATTCATTTCATTCCAAAATAGTTGATACATCATACATCGTGCCCTCGTTAATCATGCCAGCCTCTCATTCGTTTTTGTTTATTGTGCAAGATATACTTAATCTACTCTGGTTTTTAATCATTAGATAATCATTAGATAATCATCCGACAATATGTTGATATGCACCTATTTATCAAATATTAACCGCAGATGAACGCGAATAAACGCAGATACGCCATACGGATTGCGACCTCAGGAATATGAAATCTCCACTTTGCCACTCATACTGGTTCCATTTCCTTATCCATCTGGTCCAGCATTTTCTGTATAGCCAGCCTGAGCGAAGGTAACCTCATTTCAATAGTCTCCCAAACCACATCATACCTGATTCCAAAATATCCATGAACCAGCTTATCCCGCATTCCCGCTATAATTTTCCAGGGGATATCAGGATATTTCTTTCTAACACCAGGAGGAATATTCTTGACAGCCTCTCCAATAACTAAAAAATTTCTTATGACTGCATCAACTGTTTTATCATCCTCTCTGAAATTTTCAAAAACCAGCCCCTCTGTATATTTTTCTATCTTCCCGATTGCTTCAAGAATATCGTCAAGGTAAAGCCTGATATCCCTCTCCATTTTCATACTGGTATCGCCTCATTCAATATCCTATCTTTTATGCGTGGTTTCAGTGTATCTTTCATCACAAGATCAACTTTTACCCCAAGTTTCTTGCTCATGAACTCTTCAAGTTCTATATATTTGAATAAGTCAATAGTTTTTGAAAATTCCACAAGGACATCTAAATCACTACCTTTTTTCTCTTTACCCCAAACATAAGAACCAAAAACGTCAAGGTTCTTTACAC
The DNA here is from genome assembly GCA_022353185.1 of ANME-2 cluster archaeon. GTDB lineage: Archaea > Halobacteriota > Methanosarcinia > Methanosarcinales > Methanocomedenaceae > Methanocomedens_B. Next base: position 1,291 of record JAKRWB010000688.1, read on the forward strand.
TGTATTTTTCTTCAAGAACAGGCTTATTTTCCCGAAGCTTCATGATAATCTGGTCAATTTTCGTTTTCATGCTGCCAGAGCCTCATTCATTTCACTAATTACAGTATTCATTTCACTCCCAAAAAGCTGGAACATCATGCCGCGTCCTCCATGTGCATCAAACGGCGTGAGGTCTAAATCGTCCACTTCAATATGAAAACTTGTAGCTATATGTTCTTTCATCATTCTCAACCAATTCATCTGTTCTACATTGAACTTTAATGGTCCGGATTGTTTATCAAAAACCCATTTCTGGAAATTTCTGTCCACGGTTTTATCGTAGGCTGTCAATTTATCATCAATGCCTGTCACCCTGCGCAAAAGGGAAACAAGGGCTATTAATTCATTCTTCGGGCTTTTACCGTTCACTTCTTCGAGTTGCTCGTATGCATGCCATACATGCAACGGCGCAATTAAAGGTTTATCCATTTTTAAATTTTCAAGAATGCTGCTAACCATTTTGAAAGTTAATTCCCTGAGTCTATATGGCTGATCATAAAAAATACTAAGAGCCACGATCTCATCCTTGTGCTCTTCCATGTATTTTGAAAAATCATTAATGATCTCTCTGGCTTTCTCTGCGGAATCCTTCTCCCATCCCGCCTTTGTGACAGTATCAATATTCACATTATCAATGATCTGTTCATGAGCCCTGCGGACATTTTCAATATAACCATTAAGTTCTCCGCTAAATGGTGAACTTGCTGTTTTGATTAAATTATCCTTAGCCATCTCATAAGCTTGGGTTTCTGTGATCTCAGGATTTACCTTTTTCAGTTCCTCAGCTTCCTTTTCGATCTTATCCGGATTATACGCATTCAGCAGGTCTCTGGCGGTTTGACTAATCGTCTTGCCATCTGCCTTTTCTTGGAACGCTTCCTTTTCCCTTTCAGTAAGTTGTTTTTCCAGTCTGACAAGGCGGCTTGCAAGCGAAGTGAACAAATCTTCATCCTTTGCCCCCATAGTTACAGCATTCAGTAGTTCCTTCATTGGAACAGCATGTTTTCGCTCCAGTGCACGACTATCTGTTTTTAGTGTTTTTGTAACTCCCACGGCATCCACAACAACGAAATGTGTTTTTGCAGACAAAGCTGAAGGAGTGACCTTTTTCAGATCGTCATGCCCTAATGTACGGGTACCGCGCCCTTTCATCTGCTCAAAATAATTTTTGCTTTTCACATCACGCATGAAAAGTAAACACTCCAGAGGCTTAACATCAATACCCACAGAAACCATAGCCACAGTAACCGCAATTCTCGGATAAAAATCATTTCTGAATTGATTGAGAATTGATTTGGGGTCTTCTTCAGTTTTATAAGTGATTTTTTTACAAAAATCATTTCCCTCATTAAACTCTTCCCGGACTATTTGAATAATATCATCTGCATGGCTGTCGGTTTTAGCAAAAATTAGAGTCTTTGGAACTTCTGCCCTGCTCGGAAAAATCTCTGGCAATTTAGATTTAAAAGCACGGATAACATTTCTGATCTGACTCGGATTTACAATATTTTTATCCAGGTCCTTTTTAGAATAAGATACATCCTCATCCAGCTGTTCCCACCGTTTCCTTCTGCTCAGCCTTTCACGCATATCAACAAATTCATTAGCGCTTATAGTTGCTCCATTTTGTGAAATTTCAGTCTCAATTATGTAAACATCATATCCAACATTCACATTATCAAATACAGCATCCTCATGAGAATATTCACTGACCACATTTTCCTTAAAAAAACCAAATGTCCTTTTATCAGGTGTAGCAGTTAGTCCAACTAAAAAAGCATCAAAATAATCAAGTACCTGACTCCACAGATTGTATATTGAACGGTGACACTCATCTATTACAATAAAATCGAAGTATTCTATTGGTATTTTTTCATCATAAACAACAGGCATTGGCTTTTTCTGTTCCCACTTAATCTCATTTGGATTTATCTCTTCTGTCCCTTCATCCAGTTCTTCATCTTTTAAAATTGAATAAAGCCTCTGGATAGTACTGATACACACTTGGCTGTCTGGTGAGATATAGTTTGAACGCAACCGTTGAACATTGTATAATTCAGTAAATTTACGATTATCATCAGACGGCTGAAATGCCATAAACTCCTGTTCTGCCTGTTCACCAAGGTTTTTAGTATCAACCAAAAATAATACCCGTTTTGCATCAGCAAACTTTAGTAAACGGTAGATAGATGTAATCGCTGTATAAGTTTTACCTGAACCCGTAGCCATCTGCACCAAAGCTCGTGGCTTGTTATCCTTAAAAGATTTTTCAAGATTTGTAACTGCATTTATCTGGCATTCTCTTAAATTGAATTCTGGAAGTTCTGGAATATCCTGCATTCTTGCTCTTAATGATCGACCCTCCATCAACCATGCATTGAATGTTTCAGGTCTATGAAAAGTAAATACCATCCTTGAACGCGGATTTGGATCTCTAAAATCAGTAAATAGGGTTACAATTCCCGTACTTTCATAAACAAATGGAAGCGGGTCATTGTCAAGATATTTTAGTTTGCTTTTTGCATAATATTCCGCTTGAGGTTCATGAGATGTAAGTCTTTGTCCCTCTTCTTCTTTTTTTGCTTCTATTATTCCAACAGGTCTTCTTTCAACAAATAATACATAATCAGTAGGCCCAATATCGGTTTGATATCCACGGATGGCTATACCGATACTTTCATTCCAGTCTATTTTATCTTTATCCTGAACTGCCCATCCAGCGGCATTAAGCTGTTTATCAATATTGTCTCTTGCCTCCTGTTCAGGAAATTGATTTATAGATCTATCCATATTATTCATTTACTTATTCATCTCAATTATTTAAGTAAGTTTTCAATTTATTCATCTATCTTTAAATTCTTAGTTCTGTTTAGTATTTCCTTAAAGCTCACCTTATTCATTTCACAATTGTGAAGGAGGAGGTGGACCCGGATAAGTGGTCTGAGGCGTTCCGGGAGATTGTTGGGGAACTACCTGAGGGGATTAGGTTCCTTTAGGATGAGGGGGGAATATAATTGCTATATGCAGTTGCGGTATATTGTATGGAGTATATCGTGACTGCCACTAATTGCATTATTCACTATTTATCGTTTCGACAATTTCCCTAAAACCTTCAACTGCAAGTGTCAGCCAGCAGTTTCTTCCTTAACGCACAATACTCCCCAGCCCATCCCCCAGCTCAACCTCACTTCGCCACCACTCCGATATCCTGCTCACATCGGCCCTGGAATGCTTAATATCCCCTGCCCTCTCTGGCTGGTACACAATATCAGCCCCACTTCCTGTAATATCCAACACCGTCCGTGCCAGCTGATTGATGCTTACACTGTGACCCGTAGCCACATTGAACACCTCACCATCCCCGTATTCCATAGCAGCCACATTGGCCCGCACCACATCAGACACATGCACGAAATCCCGGGTCTGCTCGCCATCCCCGTATATCATCAGGTCCTCGCCCGCCTGTGCCCTGGACATGAAGATGGGAATCGCTGCCGCATAGGCCGAACCCGGGTCCTGCCGTGGGCCGTACACATTAAAATACCGCAGGCACGTAGTGCGAAGCCCCATATCGTTGAACATCCGGGCCAGGTACTCACAATCCAGCTTTGAGATGGCATAAGGTGATGCGGGTTCGGGCAGCATATCTTCCTGTTTGGGCTGGACCGGGTTATTGCCGTACACCGCAGCCGAAGATGCAACGACCACTTTCTCCACGCCAGCCGCCAGGGCCGACTGCAACATATTAAGCGTACCAAGTGTATTTATCCGAAACGCTTCTGCCGGGTGCTGGCAGCTCAATGGAACAGATACCATTGCAGCCATATGGAACACATAATCCTTTCCGGAAACAACTTTTTCTACTGCTTCCGGGTCACAGATGTCTCCTTCGATGAGTGTGATATTGGCATTGTCCTGTATATTGTGCAGGTAACCGGTTGCGAGGTTGTCAAGCACGGTTACATCATGGCCTGCCAACGAAAAATGTTCAACTATATGTGAGCCGATAAATCCAGCCCCACCTGTAACAAGTATATTCATCATCTTATCCAACCCTTACAATGCGATATCATTATTAAATCATTCCTTAAAACAACCCAAGCCCCGGCCCCAGGTGGGGTATGAACCCGAACAGGAACACATTCACCAGCCCGTGCGTCAGGGCAAGCGGCAGGCTTCGGGTCACATGAAAGAAAAAGCCAATGGCAAGCCCTGCCATGCTGGTGAACAGCACCATGGGAAGACCCAGTACAGTGTGGACCCATGTGTCACCCAGAGGTGGAATTTATCCGAAAGTCATGTATTGTGTTAACTATCAATATTACTTTAATTATTCTTATATCCATTCGTAATGTGCCATTACCTCAGGTTTGAAATCAAACAGGAGGCTTCCTTCCACATATCCAAAGAACAGGCATCCATTACAATCCCGTGCCGTACTGGCACGTTTTTCCTTTGACGACCCCCAGACGTTTTCCAGCCCCTCGCTCACATGACCAAATCGTTCTTTTTGTACCCGGCAGTGTTCTATCCAGCCGTCAGATGTGACGTTCAGGATAATATCAGCGGCATGACACTTGAAATCCATGTTACGGTCCCGCACCATTTTCAGGTATGTCAGGGAATTGATAATAGGATATCCTTCTTTCTTCAGCCTGATTATACTGTCCACAGTCCGCTCATATTTCGCAATATCCTGTATCCCTATTCGGTCCCACACATCCTGACCGATACTTTCCGATTGGTGCAGCGCCTCAAAGGATATCCATACCCCCATCTCCCTGGCCAGGTGTATAAGCTGTTCAATATCATCCAGGTTTTGCCCTGAAATGACGCAGTTCATCAGGATGGGGTTCCTGCGCCCTTCCTTTGATGCTTCAATCCCTGCCAGAAGGTCATCGAAATCCATGCCCCTGATATCTTTATAGGAATCGGTCCCGTCTACTGATACTGACAGGTAATCCACCACATCCAGTTCATGTGCCCGCTGACTGAGTAGTTTACCGTTTGTTATCATGGACGTTATCATTCCCAGCTTGCGGGCATAAGCCATGATAACGGGCAGGTCGTCCCTTAATAATGGTTCCACGGTCCAGGCATTGTAATATTTGATGCCAAAACGTTTTGCCTCATCCAGCAGGTGCAGGATATCCCCCGTTTCCATTTCGTCCTTTTCTTCTTTCCAGTACTCGCAAAAATCGCAATGCATGTTGCACTTGGCATTGACGCCGTGGGACAGTACGAAAGGTCTTTTTTTAATCCTGAGCTGCCAGAGGGCTTTGGATGCAAGAATGGGGGAGAATGTTCTCATATAAATCAGATATTCAAGTCGTTTTCCAGTGCCGGTCCAACGATCATACAGTAAAGCTGTGATGCTGCACGGGGTGGTTTTTCTAAAGTTCCTACTTTTACATGCTCGTCGGGATACCCTAGCTTTTCTAAAACTGCAACCGGTACATCAAGTCTGATACTTTCAAGGATAGATACTACTTCATCTACACCAAAATTTGGTGATGGAAGTAAGAAAATTGTTGAACCTGAAGTAATAGCCAGCCTGAATTTTACTGCTGCAGGTGTTGGATTCCTGCCATGCGCGTTAACCACCAGGATATCGGTCATGTCAACTTTCATCCTGGCACATGCAACCTGCAGAGAAGAAATCCCGGGTATTACCACATCATCCGGTCCTGCAAATTTACCCAGACCAGATAGGTTTGGGTCTCCAGTTGAAAGTACCACAGCATCGGAGGGAAGTTCATGTATCCGGCCATAATCCTCTATCGCCCTGGCTTCGCAGCAAATATGTTCACTTGCCAGTCCAAGGGCACGGGGTGAACCATATACCAATTTGGCCTGCCGTATCGTCTGGGCGGCCTCAGGAGTCACCATGCCAGGACCGATACCAACACCAACTATTTTCACGTTATACCCCCGTATCCCTTACAATATCGCCATTCCTGTCAAGTAACATAATCCTTGCCCCACCTGCTTTTTTCACAGCCGCTTCCAACGCCCGGTCTATGATTGAGCTCGCCCGGTCGTTATCTACCATCTCAAGCACAGTGTTGAACCCTGTACTATCCAGTATATCAGGCATTGCCCATTTCAGTATCAAACCCGGTAGCCCACATATTACAGTTTCACCCCCTGAAGCCTTAATACCTTCGTCGAGCCGGCTACCCACCATGACCACGGTATGTTCAGGGAACAACATCTGGGAATAACGCATCCCGATGCGCCCCGTGGTCAGCACAACATTTGAGGCATCCCTGATTAAGTCCATCCTGGTCTCGCCCAGATGGTCACTCCAGGGTTCCACGAATCCGGTGGTGCCCAGTATGGATATCCCCCCCTGCACACCCACCTGCGGATTCAGGGTCTTTGCCCCCACAACCTCGCCATCCGGTACAGACAGGGTCACGGCGGCACCTTCCAGGCCGGTTTCATCCAGAGCCTCCCGGATGGCGTCCAGTATCTGCTTGTACGGTGCAGGGTTTATGGCGGGCCCGCCTGCCTCCACCTGTAAGCCGCCTCTTGTGACCCTGCCAATACCGACCCCTGCTATAAGTTCAATCCGGGGGGCAGGGCTTGCCTCTGCAATGAATACCAGACCGCCTGTGACATCGCTCTCATGGTCGCCCGGTATCTTTACCACCTCTGCCCTGCCGCCCGCTGCCTTTACATGAAGTTGTGCCCTTATGCCTGACGGGGTGGGGACTGATACTGAATCCACCTCTCCCTGTAGTGATAACACAGAAGCTTTAGCTGCGGCTGCGGCGGTTGTGCCTGTGGTAAAGCCTCTATGCAGCAAGTTGCCATTAGAGAGTACCACCAGCAGTCCTGATGCCACGCCTTCGGACAGTTCACGGGACGGCATGTTCACCCGGTCGAGCCATTGTGTGGGTATCTGGAAGTCGTTTACGGGGTCTATTAGATTCATATTATGTACTATGTTTTAGTTAACTATTCATACCATTTTTATATATAACTTTTTTATTAAATGTCTGGTGTGATAAAGTACACTAATTTGTAGTACTTATCGGTTTTTGAGTTATATATGTATTGTTTAATATACATTA
>JAKRWB010000071.1 GCA_022353185.1 ANME-2 cluster archaeon
ATAGTCTCTTTTTAACTTTACCGGCTGTATTGGCAATTCCCCTTTTACCAATGATTAGCGAGATTGAGGGTTCAAATAGGGAAAAAGCATCATCTATTGTTCCAAGGATTTTAAGAATGGTGATGCTAATTATGCTTCCAGTGATAATAGGTGTAGGTATAGTAGCAAAATTCTTGATTTCTTTGTTATATGGTCAAGTTTATATTGATGCCTATTTAATCGCTTATTTGTTGGTATTGACATCTTTTCCTATCGCATTGTCTTCTATAATTTCTACTACTTTAATGGCGGTTGAAAAAACGTGGGTGATATTGGGCTTAAATATCGTTTGGGCATTATTTTTCATACCTTCTGCTTATTTTTTGATAAATATATATGGTTTAACTGGTCTGGGTGTTGCCTATCTTGTAAGTGGTATTTGTTTTTTTATAATAGAACTGGCTTATTTTAGTAGAGGATTAAATATGGATCTAACAGTTTTGCGAATGCCAATAATACTCGGGTTTATATTCGGTATTATAGGATTTTTTGTGATAAGCTTAGATAATGTAGAATATATATTGTTATATGACTTTATAATAATCATTGTTTTAATGATATTAGAATATTTCATACTAACTTTGGAAGAAAAAGAAATGGTAAAAACTTTGTTAATGATATGCAGAAAATATATTAGACCAGGCATTTAGTTAGTGATTAGTGTTTAATTTTTTTGTGATGGCCAATGCAAAATATTGGCTACAAATGGAGACGAAAAACCACAAATAAAGGGGCCATTTATTGCTATTATGATAACATTTCATCTCTCAATGTTAAAATGCGGAATGTGGATTGTTGAATGAACTCCGACAATTAGATTACTGTAAGGCAAGTAACTTGCAATCAAAATGCTAATATAACTTAACACAGTTGTTCCTAAAAAGACGAGTGGATAAAAGATGTAATCGGTTGCATGTATATTTGCGTGATTTAATAAAACTATTACATGACTTTCGGAGATTTAGACATTCATCACCAACCTAAATGTCACAAAAGTCACATATTAAACTTTACAAAGCGACCATTAAAATCATGAATATCCATTGTATTCAATATACAAAGACCTTTATTAAGTTGATCCATTAACTTTGGCTCTTTTGGATTCATCTCCAGTTCAATTATCTTTTCCCCTCCGTTAACAAAAGCTTCACCACCAAGCTGAAAAATCGATTCAAACAGAGTCTGTAATTCAAATCTTTCATGATTCATACATTTTGTCAAAAACAGACTGCACAGATTCACAAACGACATTTTAAAGCATGTCATGATCTGGTCCAGCTCTGTATCGATTCTATAAACTTTATCCTTATCCCTAATCCGCTTTTCTTCCTTTAAATATCTCTTTAATCTCTTAAAATCATCTTTATGTCCTGTCTCACTCGTCTTCTGCTGACGCAGGCACTTATTGATTTGTGCTTCACATTGTCCTAATTCAATCGAGTCTGCCTCGCCCAAAACTCTTTCCCCTTCAATGATCTTTGATATTTCACGAAGCATTCTTTCCTGTCGGTATAAATCGACAAGCTGCTCATCTATTGCTTCTATCTCTATTAAAGGGACTTTCAACTGTGATTTGAGTTGTGTTATTGCCTTGCATAGTTCGCTGTGTTTTTCATCCATTTTGTTATAATTCTCAATTTTCTTTCCATAACCCACAATTCGATGAATATTCACCCCACTCTTGGCGTCTCTGAACTCTTTTTCCTGCTTCGGCCAGCGGTCAAAGTATTTCTTAGTAACTTCGCTTGCATCCAATAGATCATGAGGTATGTCTGTAACCAAGACCGATTTCCTTCCATTATCCCACTTCAAAATCACTGCACGGCACTCGTAGATATAGCCTTTCTCTGATGAATCCAATAATTCGATCTGACAATCTATAAGCTCTGCGTTCCCGTATTTATATCTCGTTTCCTCCCGGATGTGCTTGAATTTCCTTG
>JAKRWB010000689.1 GCA_022353185.1 ANME-2 cluster archaeon
AAACAGCGGTGCTGGAGTAACTCATGCCCATCATGTAGATGCTGATACAGTAAGAGAAGGGGCTTGGAAAGTAATGACACATGGTGCTACTGGTTTTGCCTATGGAAATACCGGAACCTATAATTCACGTTCCCAACCTTTCGCAGGAATAGAGTATTCTGTATCTGAAGGCGCCGATTACATGACTTATCTTTATGATTTTTTTGTTCTCACGAACTACTGGAAACTTGCTCCTAACAAGAGTATAGTTACAGCTGGAAGTGCTTTTGCAGTCGAAAATTCTGGAAATGAGTATGTTCTTTATCTCCCCTCAGGCGCCTCTACCACCGTCGACCTCACCGCAGCCAGCGGCACCTTATCCGTGGAATGGTACAACCCTCGTACAGGAACCTATCAGGGTCAGACAACAGTAGAAGGAAGTGCTTCCAGAACATTTACAGCCCCAGACTCAAATGATTGGGTGCTTTATATCACAGCATTGTCGCCGGATACCACACCGCATTCAGTGGAGCATGTAATCGCTTCAGATCCCAATAACGTAGATTTTTTTTTATTGAAGCTGTGGAGGAATATTCTGCAATTGATATCTCCAACTACGCCATAGACAACGGAATCACCATTTATTCAGCCTCCCTCGGGTCAGATCTAATGACGGTAACACTAACCACCTCAACCCATGCTGAAAACGTCAGTTACACCATCACGATAAACAATGTAAGAGACAGGGCCTCCACCCCCAATACCATGGCACCTGCAGAAGTTACCTATAAATTCATTAACGAGTTGACAATAACTAATATAACTGCTGCCAGCGGTAAAAATTATGTGTTTGACTTGCTGGATACTGGCAAGCTCCAGTACATTGACCGTAGCTACACCTTCAGCAGCGTGCCTTATTCCTATGCAGGTCTCAAGTACATCAAAACGGCAAACGACGATAAAGCTTCTACCGTCGATTCCTTCCTTGAGTTTGATGTTAACCGCGACGTAACTGTTTATGTGGCCCACGACGATAGACTATCTCCAAAACCATCATGGCTTGCCTTCTTTACAGACACTGGAGATAATATTGCAAGCGAAGGCGGAACTTTCAGTTTATATGCCAGGGACTTTTCAGCCGGCCACATTTCTTTAGGAGGTAACTATGGTGACACTTACAGCATGTACAATGTGGTTCTGGAACCTCTTACTGATAGTCCTATCAACAACCCGCCACAACTAGCTGCCATAGGTGATCAAATCATCGAAGAAGGCCAAACACTTACTTTCACAATTTTTGCAACTGATTTAAATGGGGATGTTCTCACCTACTCAGACACCAACCTCCCCACAGGCGCAACCTTCAATTCAGCCACCCGCACCTTCTCCTGGACACCTGATGAAAACCAGGCCGGATCGTATCAGGTGCACTTCGAGGTCACCGACGGCTCGCTGATTGATGCAGAGGATGTCACGATCACGGTAAACGGCGCTGCAGTGGAAGTAACACTGACACTCAACGAAGGCTGGAACCTGATCGCTCTTCCGGTAATAAATGACAGCTTCACGGCCAACTCACTTGCATCTGCGATTGGTGATGTTTCCTATGTCATGAAGCGCAATGCTTCAGACGGTTGTTACCAGGATTATATTGTAGGATTTAGCGGGGATGCGGATGATTTTGTCATATCGCCTGATAAAGGCTATTATGTGTACCTCGATGTAGTTCAGACTTGACTTTCAAAGATGTGATGGAAAACAATAACAAGCAACCTACTTGATGTATGACCTATCAAAACATAAATCCTA
>JAKRWB010000690.1 GCA_022353185.1 ANME-2 cluster archaeon
TAGGATTTATGTTTTGATAGGTCATACATCAAGTAGGTTGCTTGTTATTGTTTTCCATCACATCTTTGAAAGTCAAGTCAGACACGGATTAACGCTAATTAACACAGATTTCACCTAAAATCGGTGTCAACAAAACAACTGATTTTTGGAACAGTGCCTTTAAAGAGAACTTTTCAATTTCAAAAATTGGTTTAGCAACTCATTCATCTCAGGGAACTCGTTGATGTTCTCGCTGGTGAATCTGGTATCACCGTTTACTTTTATCAGCTCATGCTGGGTAGTAAAGACGGTATACATGAAATTAATCACTGGCTGGTAATTCCCTTTGTTGCCCTCTGCAACCGCATCCAGGTAAGTGTTCCTGTCTTCCAGGCCAATGTAGAGTTTGGGATAATCGTTTTTCTCAAGAACAAAATTCAGCAGAGCCCTGGCCACCCTGCCGTTCCCGTCCACGAATGGATGTATGGTGACAAATTTTGTGTGCAGCAATACTGCCAGTTCAAAGGGGTGCATGTTTTCCCTGTGCTGCCTGTACCATCCGGTCAACTGCGTCATTAATTCATGGACTTCAAAAGCCGGGGGAGGCTCATGTTCAGCCTTTTCGATGAGGATTTGTATCTTGCGATAATCCCCGGCAGACTCAAGCAACTGCTCCATGATCATGGCATGTATCTTCTGGATGGTCTTTTCTGATAGGTCACCTTCAAAGTGGACAAGAAATTCATTGAGTTTCTTGAAATTGACTATTTCGTAGACTTCTCTGAGCGATTTACCCGGCGGGGTTATTCCATGTTCAAGCAGTTCATTGGCCTGTTTTTGTGTTATGGTATTTCCTTCTATTGCAGTTGTTCCCTGCACATAGTGGACAAAGACTGAGTTATTGTAGATCTTTAGTTCATCGGGGAATTGTGATTTGAATAGGAGGTAGTTGTAATGGATCAACTCTAATGTGTGTATTTTTTGGTCATCTAAATGTTGATGCGACTTACTTATCCAGAAATCAATGAAATTTGTTAACTTGATTGTATGTAATTTGTTGAGTTTGACCATAAAGTCTGACAGGGTCATTTTTTCCAATCTGCCGACATATAGCAGTTTAGATATGCTTTTATTGTTAACTTTATCTTTATATTTGATATAAAGGTATTTTTTACCTTTAATATTCTTTATTTCTAGTTTTTGCATAATATATTATGTTGACGTGATATTTTAAAAATGTATTGTTTCAGGTTAACGGATTCTGAACAATATGTCCCACAGTATAAGGAAATAGAAGATCTCCAGACTATAATGTTAATGGAATAGCGAGGATTTATACAGATATTTATTGAAAAGGGTTCAAATATGGCTCTGAAGTGAGTGACTTAATTAAACAAATAAACGTATCCACTTCAAATCTAAGGGTAACTGACTACTTTTTGAAATCGAAAACCTGTTAAGGCACTTGATTTAGATAATCCGAATATGCATTTTACCCTGCTTTTTGAAGTGGATACGAATTCATGGATCTTTGGTTCTGAAACATTGGAAGCATGTTTGAGAGTGATTATCACAGACTTCACTCCATGACCAAAT
>JAKRWB010000691.1 GCA_022353185.1 ANME-2 cluster archaeon
ACAAAAGCATGAAGGAAAAATAACAGGCCTAGCAGCCCATGGTAAACCAATTTATCTTGATATTTTTCGGAAATTTATATATTGTGATAATAATGGCAGATTGAGAAACGCTGGAAAGGTGTTCATGTGGACTGCATTACCAAAAATACGGAATGCCCTCCCAAAAGATTATAAACGTGAAGACGTTGCAGCAAGTATTCAGACTCTGCTAGAGGAGGAAATAACAAAGTATTGTGAATATTGGATAAAAAAATCTGGATTAAAAGATGTTGTACTCGTGGGCGGAGTATTCGCTAATGTAAAATTAAATCAAGAAATACATCAGTTAGACTGCGTAGATTCAATATTTATTCATCCTGAAATGTCTGATTGGGGCCTAAATGTTGGTTCAGCATATGCATTATACAATAAATATGATAATTCAGAAAACGATTATTCAAAGTTTATCATCAATGATGTATATTATGGACAAGGTTTCATTGAACAGGAAATAGAGGCTGAATTAAAGAAATCTGGGTTAAAATATTATTATACAAAAGAAATAGAAAAAGATATAGCTCGTTTATTAGCCAAGGAAAAAGTAGTTGCTCGATTCAATGGCAGAATGGAATATGGTCCTAGAGCTCTAGGAAATAGAAGTATCTTATATCAGACTACAGACGTTTCAGTAAATGATTGGCTGAACAAGAAACTTCATAGAACAGAATTTATGCCTTTTGCGCCTGTTACTATGGAGAAAATTCAGAACAAATGTTATAAAAATATGGATGGGGCGGAACATGCAGCAAAATTCATGACTATTACTTTTGATTGTACAGACTACATGAAAGAAAAATGCCCTGCAGTAGTGCATGTGGATGGAACTGCAAGACCTCAAATTATAAAAAAAGATATTAATCCAAGCTACAACAGATTTTTAGAAGAATATTATAAAATAACAGGTCTTCCTGCACTAATAAATACGAGCTTTAATATGCACGAAGAGCCCACAGTTTGCACGCTAAGTGATGCTATTAGATCCTTTCAAAATGGTAATCTGAATTACTTGGCTATTGGCAATTTCATTGTTTCAAATATTGAAAACAACAAAAATTGAAAATAAAAGCCATATAATATGAATTCAGAGGCGCATATTACTGCAAGAAATGCATTTAAAGTGCTATATCTTAGAGTATCCCAATTTCCTATTTTGTTACTTTTTGTATTAATCATTCCTCGTATGATGGGGCCTGAACTATATGGAAAATATGCTTTCATGTCCTCTTTATTAATAATTTTAAGTATGTTTACTGGTCTTGGAACAATAGAAATTTTTGGGAGGTTTATTCCAGAATTAAAATCGAAAAATGAAATACCAAAAATTCATAAATTATTTTCAAACACTCTTTTTTTTAAAATTATATTTAGTACAATTATTAGCATAACATTTTTTTTAATATTCTATTTCTTTACGCCAGAAGGATATGATAGAATTTATTTTTTAATAATAGCTGTTGCACTTTTAATTTATGGAATCGAAGGGACACTATATGCATTTCTTTTTGGGCTTAATGAAATGGGTAAATTCACTTCGAGAGACCTCTTAAGAAGGATATTTAGCTTGGTATTTATTATCGTAATGTTTAAATATTTCGAACTTTTCGGAGCAATTCTTGCCATATTATTGATTGAACTTGCTCTTTTAAGTTTCGCAATCATCTGGAGTAGAAAATATTTACATTTTGAAAAATTTGATTTTCATTTCTTAAAGCCATATTTAAAATTTGGTTTATTATTTTTTTTATCATCCAGTTTATTGATATTTTCACAAAGATTTGGTAATCTTTTAATACAGTTTATTTCTCAAAATCCAAATGAAATTGCTTTTTTTGATATAGCAAACCAAATTTTTTTAATAAATTCTATGTTTTTCTTTTTTCTTTTCTCTTCATTTATTCCAATATTTACTACATTATTAATTAAAAATCGAGAAGATAAAATCCAAAAATGGTCATCAATAATTTTAAAGAATTCCGGAATTATTTGCATGTTTGTACTAATCAGTATTTTATTAGTAGGTTCTGATCTCATTAATCTTATTTTTGGAATAGAATATAAAAAGGTAATTATTAATCTCATTGTCCTCTATTTTGGTATTTTTCCGCTATTAGTTGCACAAATTGGAATAATTTTTTCAATAGTTTATAATAAACCAAAGAAATATCTGATCGCATTGAGTTTTGCCATAATAACATTTTTAATCAATTCTTTTTTATTTATTCCAAAATATGGTTCAGTTGGTTGTTCAATTGCTACAGTCTGCTCTTCGATTGTTTTTGGATTAGCTATGTACATTCAATTTAGGAAAAATATATCATCCTATGCTTTAAAAGATTCAATGAAAATATTTGTCATAGGTTTACTTTTTATTCCTTTTATTTTTTTTAAAGGAAATATAATGACTAATTTATTATTGGTCATCCTGTTTGTTATAATTTTTTCCATAATATTATTTAAAATTGGTATATTAAATATAAATGAAATCAAAGAAATAATTGATGCAATAATACGGCACCCGAATAAGACTGTGACAATTGAAGATTCCCGTTGAAAATTGACCCCTTTTTCCCATGGCGTCAAGATAGGCTTGGATTTCACAAATCAATATCAACAAACTGCGACCACACCTGTTTCCACCCCTAAAAT
>JAKRWB010000692.1 GCA_022353185.1 ANME-2 cluster archaeon
TTTGGATATCGTGTTCTTGTATGAAATTGGAATATGGATGCCTTTTAACTTTGGACACGTTTTTATCAGTGTCAAAATATCTGTATCGGATGGTCTAAATGCGATATGAACCATCTCTTCATTTTCAAGTGTGGCAATCTCGTCTTTTGAACTTATTACTCTTATTTTCAAAATTATACACTCCGCGAATAATTATTATTACAATGCAATATTAACATTTAAATGTATCCACCGACAATTTTACAAGATTAATAGAATTAAGACACTCGAAGCAACTGTCAAATACCTTATGGAAAGGGTTTTAGTGGCTGAACCAATGGCGGATTCATACGTACAATTACGGGATGATTTACACGTAGAATCACGGTATGGCAAACTCGATGCCGAAGATATTCGCCCTGACAAAATACCATCATCTGACAAGACTATGGATGACATTAAAGAAGCCATGAAGGGTATTAATTTGGAGCAACACACTACCACGACAAAGGCACAGGATTAGTCATCCTGTCATTCAAAAACTTCAAAGTGCAGGCTTGCCACCAATTGCAATTCTCACGATTTCATTTTATGAGATTGTGCGTTATTAATAATTAATTCCGGATTGTGCTTAAAATCGATATCTTTAATATGGTTCAAGTAATATTGTAATCCTATGATTAAAATACACGCGTTTCTTGAATCAATGAAAGTGGAAAGAATATCGAATAAGGCAATCAATAATGCCAGAATAACCCTGGAACAACTCAACGACTTCAAACCTCTGGATGATGTTGATGCAAATGACCTCATTAGGTTCATCGACCACATCCGAGAAAAACACCGTTATTCTGAAGGTACAATTGAGGTAAGAAAAGCATACATTAAAAAATATTTCAAGTACAATGACCGAGAGGACATTACTAAACACCTGAAAACTAAAAAACAAATAAAAAATTTCAATCCTAATGATATTCTCAACACAGAAGACATCAACCTGATTCTTGAGAATGTTACTTCGCCGATGTATGAAGCATTATTTGTAGTTCTTTACGAGTCTGGTGCCCGAATAGGGGAAGTCCTTAGACTTGAAATCGACACGGATGTGAAGGAAAATAATCTTGGTTATGAAGTTACTTTCTTCGGTACTATGTCTCATGGAAATCGAACGTTGCTTCTGATAGATTCCGCACCTTACATACGGGAGTGGCTAATAAATCGTTCCAGTGATTCGAAGTTTCTCTTTCCAATTAAGCAGAGGACTGTCTTAACCAATTTAAATAATTTGTCAAACAAATTGCGGAGAGAATATAATTTCACTAAGCCTATCAATTCTCATGCGTTTCGAAGAGCCTGTGGGGTACGGCTTGTTAAGGAAGGTATGCAAGAGAGCATAATAAATCACCAAATGGGATGGGCACAAGGTAGCAATATGATTATAGCGAGTATTCATTGTTCAAATGATGTAACAGGTGAAAGCGACAAGTCAGAACCTATTAAGATTGTTAAGCCCCAAAAAACTGCAATGGATAGGATCCAGGAACAGGAAACAAAAATTAATGAATTAAGAGATGCCATTAAGATCCTTTTAGAAGACATGTGCAAGAGAGCCCAACTTAATGAAAAGCATCCTACAGAGTACGAAGTTGAGGATATCAGACATAATTTAATGCCGACAACGCACAAAAGTGTAGAAGAAATAAAAGAAATGGTAAGGCGTTTCAAAGTGCCAGGGTGATACTTGGTACTTCATGCGATTCGACACAATATAGAGGTAAACCTTATAAACAGGGCAGTAGAAACTATTGTTAGCGATTATGAGTGAAAATATATCATAGGCTTTTACCTTAATACAATATGATTTTGATCTGATTCTAATCAGATTTGTCCATTTAAATGCATATTAGAATGATGGAATGTTTATAAAATATTATTATTATATGATTTATATTCAACTTTGAAATCAGAAATGCATTTA